>JANLHY010000294.1 GCA_024653795.1 Candidatus Brocadiaceae bacterium
CCTAACCCGAACGAGTCGGAATCCGTAGCGCGGGTGGTTTATCCCCCGCCCCCGTATCAAGTACGGGGCAGGCTCATGCCGACCACAAGGGATCGGCGCTACATTATTTTGCTAAACTTGTCCTCGTGAAAACGGGGAAATGTCAAAATATTTTTATTAAGCACCTAACGGCAACCCTTCCAATATAATCCTTGGGTGTTCCAGTACCATCTTCTTTGCCGCCTCTTCACCCAGCATATCAGCCACGACCTTCACAGCCCTGGAAAGTATCGGAGGTCTTGCTACCGGGGAATGGGCATCCGAGGCAATCACATGTACGAGATTATTTTTTAACATCCACAAAACACACTTCAATGGTGCAGCATCAAAATCCCCTGTAATACTTTGTGCCGTTACTTGTAAAATAGCCCCCATCTCCACGTAACGTGCGACTATGTGTGGATTGCGCTGAATTCTATAATTCCTCTCAAGATGAGGTAAAATTGGAGTAAATCCCATAGACTTTAACTTAAATATAATCTGTTCTGTTTTTGGAGGAACCCATTGAAAGGGAAATTCCAAAAGGATATACTTCTTGCCTCCATTTATAGTCAAAATACTACTTTCCCTTAAAATTTCTGCATCCAACAAACGGTCATTTATGTGCACCTCCGCGCCCGGAAATATAACCAAATCCAAACCCTCTTGTTTTAACAATTGGTTTAGCATATGTATCTTTTCGAGTACTTTATTTGCATCTAAATCATACATCCCATTTCCCACATGAGGTGTGGCTATTATCTTCTTTATTCCGTCATTAACCGCAACCCTGCACATCTCAAGAGATTCCTGCTCCAGTGTCGGGCCATCATCTATCATTGGCAATATGTGTGTATGTATATCAATCATAATTGGAAATATAATAGCACGAATATCAAATTAATCAATCAGCATAAATTTTACTTGCAAATTCTACATACTGTAGAATATAATACTTTCATGAACAAACAATTAAAATTTAATTTCAATCCTTTCAAAGAAGGGCTAAATCAAGTCCTGGGCGCGCTGGAAAAGGACATAATGGAGGTGTTATGGACTCGCGGAGAATCCAGTGTAAAAGAAATTCTTGACGCCATTTCTTCCGACAGAGACATTTCATATTCCACAGTAATTACCGTTACCAATCGAATGGCAAAAAAAAGCCTCCTTAAAAAAAGAAAGGTTGGAAGGGCTTATTTTTATAACCCTACTTATAATAGGGAACAATTTTTTGATGTCGTATCAAAAAAAATGATAGAGGGAGTTTCTGGATTTTCTTTTCAATCGGCAATGGTGCATTTTGTTGATTATATGGCACAGGCAGATCCGGACAAGATGGAATACTTTTCCAAACTGATTGAATCTAAAAGAAAAAATAAGCTCATTGTATAGGAATTTTTATTTTAATTAAGCGGGTTTGTGGGTGGCATAAAATCCCCCTTAGAAAAGGGGACAATCCCCCATATCCCCCTTAACAAAGGGGGACAAAGGGGGTTGTGAAATTGCCGAGAAAAACACAACCCCCGGAATCCCCCTTTGTTAAAGGGGACAACGCGGGACTTAATTTAAGAAAGTAATTCCATGAAAAACTTTATAAAAACCCAACATGGGGAAGCAATGCTTTACTTTACACTGATTGTATTCATAAACCTTACCGTTTTATCAATAATAATCATAGGCATAGGACTCGGAATCAAAGGATACATATCTGATACAAGATTCGCTTATGAAGCCGTCACCTGCTGTGGGAGTATTTGTTCGAAGTGTTTTTTTACTTTACGGACATTTTTTACGATACTTCCCTGGGGCTGCGTTGTAATACTTTTTATTGGAATAGGTCTGGCTGCTCGTAAAACAATCCTCATGCTATCCTGGAATTACCGATTTATTCGCCCCATCACCCCCCTATCCTTCGAAACTCATCATAAATTAAAAAAATTTTTACCGGCTATAAATCTTTATGGACAACTTGTACTCTTAGACAATGACAAGTTGCACTGTGCTTTTACTTTAGGTCTATGGAAGCCGAAAATATACGTATCATCTGGCATTTGTTCTTATTTATCGAGAAAGGAACTTTTAGCCGTAATCCTCCACGAAACATATCATAAAAAGAACAAAGACCCTTTAAAACTATTTGTTATACAAATGTTGCATGCACTCAACTATTTTCTTCCAATCAACCGATACCTGATAAATCAATATTCTTCCGCATCTGAAAAGGCAGCAGACGATAGCACTATAAATTTTTCCAGAGAGCCATTAGAACTTGCAAGCGCGCTCGTGAAGTTATCTAAGTCTGGTTTGATAGATACGCTGAGTACATCGGCCGCATTTTTCAAAAAACAGAATATTGTAGAAGACCGCATAAGTCGTTTGCTGGAAACACATAGGTACCTCCCCTGCTTGGGCAAGACGCATTTATATCTTTCGTGCATAGCATCAGTTTTTATTACAGTAACAATTTGTTTGTCCCTATTTTCTAAGTCCTTTAACCAGATTCACACTATCGAGTGTAAAACAAGGACGTGTAACGTTGCTAAATGCGGATAATCGTATTTTTAACATGAATAAAATACCCTTAAAAATATTTTTAATCTCTCCATTACTCTTTGTATTTTCCTGCACCGTCATTTTAGCCAGAGAAAAAGACAACAGCACGCCCCAAAAACAAACGAACAGCAAAAACGTTATCATTGAAATGAATGAAGCCGAAGCCCCATTGGATTTAAAATGGCTGATCCAAGAAGCCATAGAACACAATCCTGAAATCATTGCAGCCCAAAAGCGCTTAAATGCCGCAAAAGCAAGGATTTCACAAGCGAAGTCATTAGATGATCCTTCCATTCGTGCCGGTTCTTATGATATGTCTAACAATCCGGTCAATATCAATGGCCAAACCGAAATGCTTCAGCAGCGTTATGGCGTATCACAGAAAATACCTTTCCCTGGTAAACTGCGTCTAAGAGGAGAGGTGGCTGTCGAAGAGACAAATATGACAGAAAAAGAACTTCAGGCTAAAATACAGGAAATTACCGCCCTTGTAAAATCCGCTTTTTATGAACTCTATTACATTAACAGCGCCATTGACATTACAGAGAAAAACAGGGACCTACTCCGTAAATTTGCCAAAATAGCAGAAACAAAATATTCCGTAGGCAGGGCTACCCAAAGGGATGCGCTTGCAGCACAGGTCGAATTATCTATATTAGCTAATAACCTCATTGTTTTAAACAAGGAAAGGGAATCCATTATTGCCCGATTAAATATTTTATTAGATAGAGCCACGCATACTCCATTGGGAAAGCCACGACCATTCGAAAAGCATACACTTAATTTGACAATAAAAGAATTGGAAGACCTTGCTATTAAAAATCGACCTGAACTAAAGAAGTTTGATCACGCCGTAAAAAAGGAAGAAGCAACCTTAAAACTCTCAAAGAAGGATTATTACTTTGCAGACCTCGAACCAATGGTGGAATACATGCAGGAAGACAAACGTTCCGATACATGGGCATCGTCACTCACGATAAACGTCCCCTGGCTCTGGCCGAAAAATCGGTCAAAGGTTAAAGAATCAAAAGAAGGTCTCAGTGCTGCAAAATCAGATTATCGCTTTATCAATAATAAGACAATGTTTGAGGTCAAAGATTTATTAGTCAAGGTACAATCTTCTGAAAGCACGATAAATCTTTTTAAAACAGGTGTAATCCCGCAGGCAGAGCAATCCTTAAAAGCCGCACGTATTGGATATGAGGCAGACAAGGTTGATTTCCTTACGATGATTGACAGCCAGAGGATTCTCTTAAATTCACAATTGCTTTACTACAGGGCCCTTGTAGATTTCGAACAAAATCTGGCAAATCTGGAAAGGGCAGTGGGTATGCAACTGACGCAATAAAACGATAGTAACATTTCAGCCATCAGCCACGAATTTACCGAATGAACACGAAAATAAATTAATGAATGGGGTGATCTATGTCCTTTAAACAACTTCTTCACAAGTACAAAAATTTCAATAGAAGAGGGTGGCATGGACAAACTTGTTTGTCCGTGTCCAACTTGATTAAACCTGTGGTTGTTGTTCTTGGTATCCTTTTTAGTATTTATGCACACAATGGTGTAGTGGCAAGGCGCGCCTTGCCACTACAAGATGTATTAAACCTTGTTTCTCCCGCAAGCGCAGAAGAACCAAAAGAAAAGAAGATACTTTATTGGACATGCGGTATGCATCCCTCCGTTAAGATGGATAAGCCCGGCAAATGTCCTATTTGTGCTATGGACCTTGTCCCCGTATATGAAAAGGGTGCAGGTATGGAGGAGGCAGGATCTCTTGCCACCATAGAACTGAGTGAACGTGCCCGTAAACTGGCACAGGTCAAAACGGACATTATTGGTTTCAAATCCTTAACCAAGGATATTTATACGGTAGGTTTAATTGAATATGACGAAAGACTCAAGGCCATGGTATCAGCATGGATACCAGGCAGAATTGATAAGCTCTTTGTTGATTTCACAGGTACCCAAGTTGTAAAGGGGGAATCCGTGGTTTGGATATATAGTCCCGATCTTGTATCCACACAGGAAGAGTATCTGTTAGCGCTGGAAACCCTGGAAAAGGTTAAGGAGAGTCCTTTTGATGAAGTAATAAATGGCGCTAAATCACTCATTGAGGCATCGAAACGGAGATTATTATGGTGGGGTGTTACGGAGAAACAAATTGAAGAACTCACGAAAAACAAAAAGATAAAACAACACACGATTATATACGCCCCTATCAGCGGCATTGTCATAGAGAAAAAGGCTTTAGAAGGACAATACCTCATGCAGGGAGAAATGATATACACCGTCGCCGATCTTTCGAATGTATGGATGAAGGCCAACATCTATGAGTATGAAATGGCATGGATCAAGATCGGGCAGGAAGTAGAAGTCACAACCCCGACATATCCAGGAGAGGCATTTATCGGGAGGGTTTCCTTTATAGATCCATTCCTGGACGATAAGACACGATCGGTAAAGATACGCTGTGATATCCCCAATCACCAACTAAAACTCAAACCTTCCATGTATGCCAATGCCCGCATACGGATACCTGTTGGAGAACTTGAAAAGCAGGGTGAAATCTATGTAAGTGGTCTTGATTACATCTGCCCTAATCACCCTGAAATAAAATCCAGCAGGCCGGGTATTTGCCCTGAGGATAATATCCCCTTCACAAAGAAACCCCCTGCTCAAGTTGCGTTGGTTGCTACTGGTGATGTGACTCTACAGCAAGGAGCAATCGAGTTTGAATACGTATGTCCCATGAAATGCCATAGCTCCAAAGAACCAGGAAACTGCCCTGTATGTGGCATGAAGCTGGAAAAAATTCCTGTCTTTAAAGGAGAAGAAATTGTAAAAAAAGAACCGTCGGTTAAAACGGAGACTCTATACGAGTGCCCTATGAAATGCTATGCATCAAAAACCGATGGTGACTGCTCAGTATGTGGTATGCATCTCGAAAAAAAGGAGATACCAGTTGAGGTCTCTGGTGAAAAGGTAACATGTATTTGCCCACAAGAATGGGATCCAACTACAGCGCCCAAGTCATGTCCCATGTGCGGCATGATGTTACAAAAGAGTATAACCATAACTTTACCCACCGGTGAAAAGACACAAAAATTCGTATACATGTGCCCCATGGCCTGTATGACCTCAGAAAAACCAGGCGAATGTCCGGAATGTAAAAGACAAATGGGCCGATGGGAGGTTAAGGAAGACCTGGGAATAAAGGTAAAAAAAATAGAGCATAAAAAACGCAGCGTTTATGCCTGCCCCATGCATCCAGAGGTAACCTCTGATAAACCTGCAGATTGTAACAAATGCGGAATGCGCTTAGAAAAGACCACACAGGTGCTTGCCATTCCAGCAACTGCAGTATTAGATACCGGCATAAGAAAGATTGTCTATATAGATAAAGGCAACGGACAATATGTGGGAAAAGAAGTCGCTCTCGGCCCAAAGGCGGGTGATTACTACCCTATCCTGGAAGGCCTGGAGGAAGGCGACAAGGTTGTCACATCGGCCAACTTCCTCATCGACTCTCAAAGCCAGCTTACAGGCGGAGCCAGCGCATTATATGGCGGTGCGATGGAATTTAAAGAAGAAAAATAATCTATTCACCGCAGAGATCGCAGAGGACGCAGAGATGAATCAAGAGGAAAGACTTAACAAAATAACAGAAACAATAATTGGTGTGGCTATTAATATTCACCGTACATTGGGACCAGGACTTCTTGAGTCTGCTTATGAGGCATGTATGGTGTATGATCTTATTCAATCAGGCTTGAAAGTGGAGCAACAAAAACCACTCCCAGTAGTTTATCGTGAAGTGAAACTCGAATGAGGCTATCGTCTGGATTTAATGATAGAAAATGAAGTTATTGTAGAGATAAAGTCGGTTGAAAAGCTTCTACCAATTCACAAAGCACAGTTGATGTCTTATTTGAAACTATCTGATTGTAAGGTTGGATTGTTAATTAACTTTAATGTTGAACTGTTAAAAGACGGCATCCAAAGGGTCGTTAACAATTTTCCAGATTCTCTGCGCACTCTGCGTCCTCTGCGGTGAAATATGATTAACAAACTTATCGAACTTTGCCTCAAGAACAGATTTCTCGTCATCTGCTTTTACCTCCTGGTGATATTCGGCGGCGTCTTTGGATTAAGGAATATCAACATGGACGTCATACCGGATATTGGAGAGAACCAGTGCATCGTCTTTACCGATTGGCCAGGACGCAGTCCACAGGACGTAGAAGATCAAATCACCTATCCCCTCACAGTCAATTTACTCGGTGTACCAGGCGTAAAGGTTATACGTTCCCAATCAGGATTTGGTTTTTCCATGATATTTATCATCTTCAAAGAAAAGATCGATTTTTACTGGGCGCGTTCCAGGGTATTGGAGAGATTAAACTTTATTCAGGCATTGCTACCAAAAGACGTCATCCCCAGACTTGGTCCCGATGCCACAGGACTTGGCCAGATTTTCTGGTATACCGTTGAAGGCGAAGGTTACGACCTTGGACAACTGCGATCTGTCCAGGACTGGTTTGTCCGCTATCAATTAAATGCCGTCGAAGGCGTCTCTGAGGTAGCTGGTGTAGGCGGTTTTGTCAAACAATACCAGGTTGATGTCGATCCAAACAAACTGTTAGCCCATAACATGACCGTAGGAATGGTGTACGAAGCCGTTCGTAAAAGCAATATCGACGTGGGCGCCAAGGTAGTAGAAAGTAACAATATGGAGTTTATCATCCGCGGTCTTGGATTCATAAAGAACATTAACGATATTGAAAATATTACGGTAGGCAGTTACAACGGTGTGCCCATATTTGTTAAAAACATTGCCACTGTCCAGGTCGGGGGTGATTTTAGACGCGGGGCGTTGGATAAGGAAGGCGCTGAGGTTACCGGTGGTATTGTTATCATGCGCCAGGGGCAGAATCCCTTAGAGGTTATTAAAAGGGTAAAAAAGAAAATCAAAGAAATAGAACCGGGTTTACCTCCTGGGGTGAAGATCGTGCCCTTCTATGACAGAGAGGGTCTTATCTACCGTGTAATTGATACCCTTCGAGAGGCGCTGATAGAAGAAATCATTATTACTTCTATTGTTGTTGCTATCTTTCTGTTACATGTTCGCAGTATATTGATCTGCTGTCTGGGATTCCCCATATCTATCCTTATCTCCTTCCTATGCATGTATTTTATGGGCATTGATTCAAACATCATGTCCCTCACAGGCATTGCCATTGCCATTGGTGAGGTAAGCGATATGTCCATCATCATGACAGAAAATATCTTTAGAAATCTCATAGAACAAAAGGGCAAAAAAAGCCGGCCGCAGATCATCCTTGATGCATCAAAAGAAGTCGGCGGTTCTATATTCTTTGCTGCCTTGACAACCATTTGTATGTTCTTCCCGGTATTTGGACTTACAGGCCAGGAAGGGAAACTCTTTACACCACTAGCCTGGACAAAGACCATTGCTATTGGGTCGTCAGTTGTTATGGCAATTACCCTGGTTCCCATACTCTGTACCTTTCTGATAAAGGGTAAACTAAAGCCCATGGAAGAGAATTTTTCCTCCAGGATGCTATTGAGAGGTTATCAACCTGTCCTCAGGTGGGCATTGGATCATAAGAAGACGTTCCTTGCAATCCCACTTGCCATTGTTGTTTCATCCGTCTTTGCCGCAAAAAGATTAGGGAGAGAATTCATGCCGCCCCTCGATGAAGGTTCTATCCTCTTCATGCCTGTGATGTTGCCCAGCGTGGCATTAACGGACGCCCTCAAGGTCATGCAAAAACAGGATATGATCATAAAATCCTTTCCTGAAATAGATACGGTAGTTGGTAAATTAGGCAGGGCTGAAACTCCCACAGACCCGGCGCCCGTCGAGATGTTTGAAACAATTGTTGCCTTGAAACCAAAGGAAGAATGGCGCAAAAAGAAAATCGAGTATAAATTTTTGGATTACGTACCATCCTTCCTCCATCCTGTTTTTCACCTCTTTTTACCCGATGAACGAACGATTACCAAACAGGAACTCATTCAGGAAATGGACGAAGCTATGAGAATACCAGGCGTGGCAAATATATGGACACAACCAATCGTGAACCGAATTGACATGCTGGCAACAGGTATCCGTACATCGGTCGGCGTCAAGGTCTTTGGGCCAGACCTGAACGTTATACAGCAATTGGCTATAGACGTCGAAAAGGCGTTAAGAGACGTCCCCGGTGTGGCAGACCTTTATGCTGAAAGAGTTACGGGAAAACCTTACATGGAATATAAGATTAAACGTGAGGAAATCGCCCGCTATGGTGTCAATATACGGGATGTGCAGGATATTATTGAGACAGCCATCGGAGGAGAAAATATTACGACGACGGTAGAAGGTCGTGAACGATACCCCGTGCGGGTCAGATACATTCGGGAACTGCGAGATAACTTTGACGCATTGAAAAGGATTTATGTCTCCAGTTCCACGGGTGCGCTTATTCCCATTACGCAGGTTGCCGATATTCGATATGTGATGGGTCCAGCCATGATCAGCAGCGAAAATGCCCTCCTGAGGGCTTATGTCCTTATGAACGTACGTGGCAGAGACCCGATGAGTTTTGTGGAAGAGGCGTCCAAGGTCGTAGCACAAAAAGTCATGATACCCAATGGGTATTTTATTCAGTGGAGCGGCCAGTTCGAAAACCAGGTCAGGGCGAGAGAGAGATTACAAATCCTTGTGCCTTTATCAATGTTTCTTGGCTTTATCCTGATTTTCATGGCATTCAAATCTTTCCCGCAAACGATGTTTATATTATTTGCAGGCATACCTACAGCTATTGCAGGCGGTGTCTGGCTTCAATACATGTTTGGCTACAACTTCAGTGTTGCTGTCTGGGTAGGCTTTATTTCTATCTTCGGAATTGTGGACGACGATTCCATCCTCATTACTACCTATATCAACGATTTGTTCGGCGAAAGAAAAATGAAAAGTGTTCAGGATATACGAGACACAATACTCATGGCAGGCACGCGGAGGATACGGCCATGCATAATGACGGCCGCTACTACATTTATCGGGCTCATGCCCATCCTGTGGTCAACAGGCGCCGGCGCTGAGGTAGCCAAACCCATGGCAATTCCCTCCATTGGCGGTATGGCAATGGCGCTGGTCAGCGTCTTTATCATCCCCTGTCTGAACGCATGGCACAAGGAACACAAGTTAACGAAGGCACTAAAGAAAGATCCGAGTATTGCAGAAACAGGCATAATTATATAACTTATTAAAGAAATCAAGTGTTGGTAATATTGAACTTGTTGAATAGTAATTCCTTCCTCTTTAAAAGAGAACGACAATGAAAGCACGGATATTAACGACCCTTTTGTGTGTAACAATGTTGATGGGCTGTGCTTCCCAGACATTCCCAATACCATTGTCTAACAATGACCCCGCAAATCCGAACGCCCCGGAATCTGCGTTTTCTCCACGAACTAATTGGCTACAAACCGAGGTGCCTGTCACAGCGGAACAAACACCCACCGAACCAACTTCATCTACAGATTTACCCGCAACTGCACCCACAATGTATACCTGTCCGATGCATCCCGAAATAGTACAATCAAGCTTGGGCAGATGCTCAAAGTGTGGGATGAGACTAGTTCCGGCAGAACCTCCCAAAACCGAATCGGAGGGTAAACAATGACACATAGATTGATAGCCATATTTATAACGCTTATGTGTATTGGAGTACTTACTGGTTGCGCTTCGGTTCCTAAAGAGGCTGGATTTCCGGACGTTCAGAATATCATAGAACAGCGCATTGGTCGCCGACTACACTGGAACCAGGGCACATCGGAGGATGCGGCGGTGGTCGATACTGTCCGGTCAATGCTACAACAGGAACTGACCATAGACGAAGCCGTGCAGATTGCACTGCTCAATAACCGATCTTTGCAGGCGACATATGAAGAATTGGGCATTGCTCAGGCCGACCTTGTTCAGGCAGGTTTGTTGCGGAACCCGCTCTTTGGAGCCAGTTTCCGTTTCCCGGATAAGACCGTGGGAGGGCATCGCAGTACCAACACAGAGTTTTCAGTGGTTCAGGATTTTCTTGATTTACTTGTGCGTCCTTTACGGAAAAAAGTGGCCTCAACGCAGTTTGAACAAGTGAAGCTGCGTGTTGGTAATGCAGTTTTGGACCTTGCAGCAGAAGTACGGTCAGCTTATTACGCCCTTCAAGCAGATGAGCAAACGTTAGAAATGCGCAGAACTGTAGTCCAGGCTACGGAAGCAGCAGTTGACATTGCTACCCGTCAACACGATGCCGGCACTTTAAAAACGTTAGATCTTGCAAATCAACAGGGATTCCATGATCAGGCGAAATTGGACATGACAAGAACAGATATCCAGATCGTTGCTGACCGTGAGCGCCTGAATCGACTGATGGGAATTTGGGGAGCAGATACAATGTGGAAACTCCCTGAGAGGTTGCCCGAGTTGCCAGAATCTGAAATTCCAATGGAACATCTGGAGTCTATTGCCGTGTCACAACGCCTGGATTTAGCCGCCGCACGACAGGAGATGCAGGTCATCGCTTATGCCTTGTCATTGACGCGGAAATATCGATATTTTTATGTATTTGACGTCGGTGTGGATACTGAACATGATGTCGCGGATGACGTAAACATCACGGGACCTAACGTAACGATTGAACTGCCGATCTTCGACCAACGTCAGGCGGAGATCGCCCGGCTGGAGGCACAATTGAGGCAAAGCCAGCGGCGGCTCTCATCACTGGCAATCGATATACGCTCGGAGGTCAGGGAGGTACGCAATCGGCTTTTGGCTGCCCGCAACGTGGTCAAATACTATCACGACGTTGTTCTTCCCCTTCGAAAGCGGATCGTGGACGAATCCCAACTGTATTACAACGGCATGCTTATTGGAGTATATGAGTTGCTCCTGGCGAAGCAAAACCAGATCAACGCAGGTCGTGAATACATCGATACTTTGAGGGACTACTGGATTGCCGGGTCTGACCTGGAGCGTGCAGTTGGTGGCCGTTTGATAGTCACTGAGGAGGCGACCCGGCCGCCCGCACAACCGGTGGATCAACCGGCTACTCAACCATCTGAACTCCAAAAACATATTCATCAGTAAGGAGATTAATCATGATTACTCGGCGTAAAATGCTTCTTTCCAGCGCAGTGGCATTGCTAACTGGCGGTGTTTCTATGCTGTTAGGTCGCAAGCAACTGGAAGCTGTAAACACAGTGACCACAGCACAATCCACCCCTATCATGCCACCCACACAAGGTTTGTCCTATACACCGGTAGTTACACTCAATGGGAGTACCCTACCCTGGAAGTGGGACAATGGCGTTAAAGTTTTTCACTTGATCGCCGAGCCGGTCAAGCGGGAGTTTGCGCCAGGCATGATCGTCAACTGCTGGGGTTATAACGGTCAGACGCCAGGCCCTACCATCGAAGCGGTGGAAGGTGACCGTGTGCGCCTCTTAGTCACCAACAAACTTGCTGAACATACCTCGATCCATTGGCATGGTGTGCTCCTGCCCAATGGCATGGACGGTGTCGGGGGATTGACCCAGCGCCAAATCAAGCCGGGCGAGACCTATGTCTATGAATTTACGCTCTGTCAGCATGGTACACAAATGTACCACCCGCATGCGGACGAGATGGTGCAGATGGCAATGGGGATGGAGGGCTTTTTCATTATACACCCAAAGGAGACAGAGCAGCCAAGGATCGACCGGGACTTCTGTATCTTTCTTCAAGAATGGTTTGTCGAACCAGGCACATCCACTCCGAATCCGAACATCATGACCGACTTTAACCTCTTTACATTCAACAGTCGTGTGTTCCCAGGCACCGCACCGTTGGTAGTCCGTTTGGGAGACCGGGTGAGAATTAGGGTCGCCAATTTGAGCATGGATTCCCATCCAATTCATCTGCACGGTTATAGCTTCAAGATCACTGGCACTGATGGGGGCTGGATTCCGGCTACGGGTCAATGGCCTGAAACCACGGTTAACGTTCCACCGGGTACCACGCGTGACATACAATTCGTGGCAAATGCTCCAGGGGACTGGGCTTTGCACTGCCACAAGAACCACCACGTCATGAACGCCATGAATCATGACGTACCAAACATGATCGGTGTAAAACAGAGCGGAGTGGAAGGGAAGGTACAAAACCTGCTGCCGGATTATATGGCTATGGGCGAGACTGGCATGTCCGAAATGGCATCGATGAACATGCCCTTACCAAGAAATACCCTCCCTATGATGACAGGAAAGGGACCATTTGGTCCCATTGAAATGGGTGGGATGTTTACCGTGTTAAAGGTCCATGAGGGTATCACCTGCTACGATGACCCAGGCTGGTACCAACACCCGGAAGGCACTGTATCCTGGCGAGTAGTTGAATAACTATTAACAAATGGGTCTTAATCCAGCAGGTGCGGGTTGGGTTGAGCGAAGTGAAACCCAACAAATGGCTGTGTTCGCGCTGGTCAAACGGGGCGAAATACAACAGTATTGATCAGAAAGAAAAAAGGCTACGCAATATCGCAGATCACAGACATGGGGTGCAACCTTTTTCTTTATAGTGGTGACACACAATAGAAAAAGATATTGAGTAGTGAGTTGTTGGGTTTCGCCTTGATCAACCCAACCTACTCAACTTTTATGAAAGTGAAATTAAGTATATCAATTTAGCACACTCTACTTTTTTATCAATAAATAAGGTGACCCCATGTGGTTGATCCCATGAAATTCCTTGATTAATAAAATTGTAAGCTTTATTATTTTTGTAAGTATAAATGTTTTAGTAAGGTGAATCATAATATTATACTATCAGCAAATATTACCTCGAAAGGTCAAATTACCTTACCAAAATAAGTGAGGAAACTTTTAAATGTACGGGAAGGAAATGTTATAGTCTTTGAAAAGGAAAACGATAAAATTGTAATCAAACCAGCCAGAACCCTTCGTGACTTTAAAGGTTTATTAAAAAGTATAAATACTGAAGAAAACTTTGACGAGATAAGAAAAATAGTCAAGAAATATATACCTTTGATAAAAAACAGGAGGCGAGCATGGATATATATGAATATGCAATGCAAATGGAAAAAGACGGCGAAACTTACTACCGCGAATTAGCTGGCAAGGTGGACAATAAAGGACTCAAAAAAATACTCACCATGCTCGCAGATGCTGAAGTAATTCATTACAACGTCTTTTTGAAAATGAAGACGAATCAGGGAATCCATTTGACAGACACACCGATACTATCAAATGCAAAAAATATCTTCACAAAGATGAAAGAAGAAAAAGATACGTTTGGTATCAACGTCTCGTATGTAGGATTATATAAGAAAGCCCAGGAAATAGAGAAAAAGAGCCAAATTTTTTATTTAGAAAAGGCTGACGAAGTAAATATCCCATCCCAAAGGGAAATATTTTTAAAAATAGCAGAAGAGGAAAACAAACATTATTTCATCTTGGAAAACATCATCAATTTCGTTTCACGACCACAAACCTGGCTAGAAAATGCAGAGTGGTATCACCTGGAAGAATATTAATCACAGCGCCCCACGCACCCATAAAGGGTGCGGCTACTAAATTTTCGTACCAGAAGTTTTTCTTCAATAGCCTGCTGAGCCTGAATTTGCTCTTTTGTCGCACCTTTTCTTTAAATCTCAAGTCGTACTTCGTAAATCGTAAATTTTGTCATACTTATTGTTGCATACTATGAGGAAGAATGAGAAGAAAAATGCTCCGGTATTCATTGCTATAAGGATTCAGATCGATAGCCCGCATCTTTCCATGATACTTCACCACCAATCAATACCTTACAGCACTCTCCGTGCCTTTGTGGTTTTCAAACATTTTAAGGAGCCCACGCAGCCAGATGCTTGAGCAATTTCCATCTCCTCTGTATCTGAGCTTCAGCCTGCTTCGCCAGCGCTGCTGCAACTTCCGGATTGCTTACCCTCAGTACCCGGTAACGGTTTTCGTTATAGGCATACTCCTCAAAAGAAATGGATGGATCCTTGCTATCAATAATGAGCGGGGTCTTTCCCTGGGCTTCAAGGTCGGGATTATAGCGGTAAAGAGGCCAGTAACCACAGGCCACTGCCTTTTTCTGTTCCTCAATTCCCTTGCTCATATCGATGCCTTGTGCTATGCAGGTTGAATAGGCAATAATTAATGCAGGGCCATTATATGCCTCAGCCTCAGAGATTGCGCGTACCGTCTGAGCAGGATTTGCCCCGAAGGCGATTTGAGCAATATACACATTACCATACGTTGCCATCATCATGCCCATATTTTTTTTCGGTGTCCTTTTACCACCTGCCGCAAACTGGGCAACGGCCCCTAACGGTGTCGCCTTGGACATCTGACCGCCAGTATTTGAATAGACTTCAGTATCCATAATCAGGAGCTTCATATTCTCACCCGATGCCAGCACATGGTCAACACCACCATACCCAATATCATAACCCCATCCATCGCCGCCAATCGCCCATACAGATTTCTTCACCAGGTAATCAGCAAGAGAAAGCAGGCTCTTAGCCTCAACTGAATTATCTTGCGATAATCTCTTTTTCAGTTTTTCAACACGAATCCTCTGTGCATCGATGCCTTCCTGTGTAGACTGATCGGTATTTTTTAATGAATCAAAGAGTTCTTTTGCATCTGCATATGAAGGATTTTTCGAAAGCTTATCCAGTAATTCGATTGCCTGTGTGTAAAACCTGTCCACAGTCTGTCTCATGCCAAGACCAAATTCGGCCGTATCCTCAAACAAGGAGTTCGACCACGCCGGGCCCCGGCCATCATCCCTCTTTGTATATGGTGTAGTGGGTAGATTTCCACCATAAATAGAAGAACACCCTGTAGAATTCGCAATGAGCAAACGATCACCAAACAATTGTGTCAGTAACTTTATATAGGGAGTTTCACCACACCCTGCGCATGCACTGGGATACTCAAATAGTGGTTTCACAAACTGACTCCCTTTAACCGTCTTGACGTTAAACTTCGTAGGGTCGGTTTCAGGCAGACTGAGAAAGAAATTGTAATTTTCTGCCTCCTCATGACGTAACGGTTCCTGGAGCCTCATATTGATAGCCTTAAAATCCGGTATCTTCTTCCCTTCGGCATCTTTCTTCTGTCCAGGACAATTGTAGACACAAGAACCACAGCCGGTGCAGTCTTCAGGCGCTACCTGAACGGTAAATTTCTTTCCTTTCAGTTCTTTGCCCGCTGCATCAATGGATTTAAAATTGGGTGGCGCATCCTTTAGCAATGACGGATCATAAGCCTTTATCCTGATCGTTGCGTGCGGGCAGACAAATGAGCATTGGCCGCATTGTATACAGATATCAGGCTCCCAAATAGGAATATAAACTCCGATGTTCCTTTTCTCATATTGAGTAGTCCCCGTTGGCCAGGTGCCATCAGCGGGTATTGCTGAAACTGGTAGGGTATCCCCCTTGTCCGCAATCATCCTGGCTGTCACTTTCTTGACAAATTCGGGCGCATCTTCAGGTACAGGCGGCCGCATCCTGATCTTGCTGGTAACCTTATCAGTCACCTTCACCTCAACAATATTTTGCAATGCCTTATCCACGGCGGCATAGTTTAACTTAACGACTTCCTCACCCTTCTTTATATAGGTCTTTTTAATCTCGGTCTTAATCGCCTTAATAGCATCATCTTTTGGAATAATACCAGAAATTACAAAAAAGGCGGTCTGCATGATCATATTGATCCTTGAACCCAGCCCGAGCTCGTCAGCGAGTGAAATTGCGTCGATGATATAAAACTTCATCTTTTTATCGATAAGCTGCTGCTGTACCTCAACGGGCAAGGTATCCCACACCTCGTCCTTTTTCCGTGAGGTGGCGAGGAGAAATGTTGCACCTTCCTCTGCGTGGGACAACATATCAATTTTTTCCAGGAAGGCGGGATTATGACAGGCAATAAAATTACCTTTTGAAACGAGATACGGTTTAAATATCTTTTCCTTACCAAAACGGAGGTGAGATACGGTAGTTGAACCAGATTTTTTTGAGTCATAAACAAAGTACCCCTGTGCGTAATTATCTGTTTCGCTCCCAATAATTTTAATAGTATTTTTATTCGCTCCAACAGTACCGTCAGCGCCCAACCCATAAAATAGCGCACGAAATTCTCCACGTCCTTCTGTTGTATATGACTCATCGTACGCAAGACTGGTACCTGTAACATCATCGTTGATGCCTATCGTGAAATGGTTTTTTGGTTTGCTGAGTGAGATATTGTCAAATACCGCCGTTACCATAGCCGGAGTGAAATCTTTTGAGCCAAGACCATAACGGCCTCCGACAATTTTAGGATAATCTTTAAATTTGACAGTACCCTTTTCCATTGCCTCACCGATGGCAGTCCTGACGTCAAGATATAATGGTTCACCGATCGCGCCAGGTTCCTTGGTGCGGTCAAGGACGGCAATTGATTTGACACTCTTTGGTAGACTTTCAACAAAGGCATCAATATCGAATGGCCTGAAAAGCCTTACCTGAACCAGTCCCAATTTCTCCCCTTTTGCATTAAGGACACTAATTGTATTTAAGATTGTCTCTCCTGATGACCCCATGGTCACGATAATCCTTTCAGCATTGGGATCGCCAACGTAGTCATAAAGTTTATATTGCCGTCCAATGATACTGGCAAATTTATCCATCATCTTCTGTACGATACCCGGGGTTGCATTGTAATATTTGTTTACCGTTTCTCTTCCCTGGAAATACACATCAGGATTCTGTGCAGTACCACGTATGTATGGATTATCAGGGGTGAGCCCTCTCTTACGGTGAGCAATAACAAGGTTGTTGTCAATCATTGCACACATATCATCAAAAGTTACCTCTTCAATCTTCTGTACCTCATGGGATGTCCTGAAACCATCGAAGAAGTGCAGAAACGGCACTCTGGATTCAAGGGTGGCCGCATGTGCGATCAGGGCAAAATCCATCGCCTCCTGGACATTTTGGGAGCACAACATGGCAAAACCGGTAGACCTTGCGGCCATCACATCTGAGTGATCTCCAAATATCGACAATCCCTGACATGCCAGGGATCGGGCGGTTATATGAAAGACTGTGGGTGTCAGTTCGCCTGCGATCTTGTACATGTTTGGGATGATTAACAGCAGCCCTTGAGAGGCTGAAATCGTGGTAGCCAGGGCACCGGTGGTAAGGGAGCCGTGCACTGCCCCTGCAACGCCTGCCTCAGACTGCATCTGGCTAACCTTAGGCACCGTCCCCCATATATTCACCTGCCCTGCCGCTGACTTCGCATCGCAAATCTCTGCAATGGGTGATGAAGGGGTAATGGGATAAATCGTGATAATTTCATTTGTGGCATGCACCACATGCGCGCATGCCGTACAGCCATCGACTGTTACCATCCTGCGACTCATTTCTTTCTCCTTATTGATTTCAATGCATTATCAAAAACGTAACCACCAGAGAAGTAATATTTGGGTGAGAGATAAATAACATTTGATACTTGACACTTGTACCTCGTATCCCACATCCTGCAACGTGCATCAGTATCCTGCATCTATCTTCTAGCCTCTAGCTCTTGCATCTTACATCCCGCATCCCGTGCATCTGTCCTCTGTGGTATAGTTCATTAATAACAGCTTACAATATTTTTTATAATTTGTCGAATAAATGTATTTGATATTTTATATTCAACTGACTTAACGGAATCAACCAGATTAGACTCTAATAGTCTAATCTTTTTGAAACCTCTTGTCTGATTTCATCTGCTCCTTTATTCGCCAGCTTTCCAAAATCCCTCCCATCAATGAGGGAAAGTGTGTAGGTTGAGTTGAACGAGGCGAAACCCAACCTACCCAACTAACACATAACATTATAATTATGTTGATTCGATTTACTAAACGACATAAAATAAGGTAGCCAAACCTATAGTGATCCCTTCTATCGAAGGCATGGCGATGGTCAGCGTCTTTATCATTCCCTGCCTGAACGCTTAGTATAAGGAACACAAGTTAAAGAAGGCATTGAAGAAAGGTCCCACTATCGCTGAAAGGGGAATTATTGTACAATTTCATCAAATCAAGTATTTGACAATACGGTGGATTAAGAAAGGTTAATTATATGCTTATCGAATATATAAATAAAGCAATGAGTAAAGCCGCCTATGAGAAACTGGAAGATGATAATTTTGTTGGTAAAATTCCACCGTGTTCAGGTGTTATTGCCTTTGGTGAAACTCTGTATCAGTGTCAGGAAGAATTAAGATCATCCCTTGAGGGATGGCTTATTGTAAAAATTAGGCACGGTGATAAATTGCCAGTGATAGGCCGAATCGATTTGAACAAAAAAATGCCTGTTCCTGATGAGACTATTGTTCATGGCTAAATGGAAACCATGTAAGCGAAGGGATTTCATAAAGAAGTTAAAGAGATTCGGATTTGAACCACCAGAACTAGGAGGTCGCCACTTTTACATGCGCCATGGTAACTATACCCTTACCCTACCAAGCAACAAGGAATATTCTGTCCCGCAAGTTAGAATTCTTCTTAATGAGATTCAGCGTGGGACAGGAAAGAAAATCTCCCTTGAAAAATGGGAGAATCTTTAAAAATATTTAAGAGGTCACCTACCTATGGTTATGCAAGAAATTCCGAGTCAAAAGAGATTGCTTGGAAGACCTGAACTTGAATCGTTATTCAACAAACATTCAGTAACGACACAGCATGCAAGTAACGAAAGAATCATAGAATCGATAGAGAAATATGGTTACCATCAAAAGGAAGTAGCCGATCATATCGGGCTACATTACTCAACGATAAGCCGGTTAATAAACAAGGCAAATACAGAATAGCAAGATTAAAGACCCCATTCTCAGTTTAAATCTTGCAATTATGTAAAAACCTCATTGTGGGATTTAGGTATGAAAATATAATCGCTTGTTAAACAAAACAAAATAGGAGTAATCACTATGCGTCAATTTGTTGTAGATACTCACGTAAAAAAAGGACATCTAGAATTAAATAATGTGCCTTTTTCTGATGAAACGGAGGTGAAGATTATCGTTATTCCAAAAGTTACCTTGACGAAGATGTCGTTTCCTGACATCAGAAAATTAACTGAATCTATTAAGGGCAACCTTTCTGGTGACATTGAAACCGAAAGAAGCCAAAGATGAACCTGTTTGTTGATACCAGCGCATTAGTAAAGCTTTATCACCGTGAAGCAGGAACTGAGAACCTCACAGAGCTATTGAGTCAGTACGCTCCTGATTTAGTCATTACCATTGCCGACCTCACAAGAATAGAGTTCCATTCAACATTCTTGAAGCGAGTTAGGATAAAAGAGATTGCATTAGAGGATGTCAGAAAGGTTTTTGATGCATTCGACAATGACTTGCAGATGTTCAATGTGGTTGAGGTTGACACGGTGGTCAAGATTTTTGCAATGCAACTTCTGGACAGTGTTGCCCACCAAATAAGCTTGAGAACTTTGGATGCGATTCAACTTGCAACGGCAATTGTCTCAAACCAAGTTGTTGCGGTAGATTACTTTGTAGCCTGTGACAAGTGTCTGCTTAATATTGCAGGGTATTATTTCCCTACTTTTAACCCGGAAGTTGAAACTATTATAAGAGGTTAGTAGCCTTAGAGGGTAGAGTAGGGAACTGGCGTAGTGGTTTAGGTTTGGCCTATCCCCATTTTCATGAGGACATATCTGTTTCTGTCTCTTTCGTCTGACAGTGCCTCACGAGCCTAACCATGCTCTATTTCCAACTCCCCCTCATCAAACCGTACGTTCAGTTTTCCCGAATACGGCTTTCCAATC
>JANLHY010000339.1 GCA_024653795.1 Candidatus Brocadiaceae bacterium
AAAACGAGTCGGTGGCGCAACGTATCAGGTACCTGTAGAGGTGCCAAAACAAAGGCAATTATCGTTGGCGTTTCGTTGGATAATAGACGCTGCAAAGGGGAAAAAAGGACGTCCCATGTTCCAGAGATTGGCTGATGAATTGGTAGATGCATATAAAAAGCAAGGAATAGCCATAACCCAGCGGGAAAATACACACAAGATGGCTGAGGCTAATAAGGCATTTGCTCACTTTGCATGGTCAAAATTTTAGTGCAGGAAGTTTAATAATATGAATATTGAAAAAATGAGAAATTTTGGTATTGCAGCGCATATTGATGCTGGTAAGACAACTACTTCAGAACGTATTCTCTATTATACGGGGAAGTCGTATAAGATGGGTGAAGTCCATGATGGTACTGCGGTAATGGACTGGATGGAAGAAGAACAAAAACGTGGAATCACCATCACGGCAGCTGCAACAACTTGCGTTTGGAATGATTACCAATTTAATTTGATTGATACGCCTGGCCATGTGGATTTTACTATAGAGGTAGAACGGTCACTTCGTGTGCTAGATGGGGCTGTTTGCGTATTCTGCGGTGTAGGTGGTGTAGAGGCACAAACTGAAACGGTGTGGCGTCAGGCTGATAGATACGGCGTACCTAGAATATGTTTCGTGAATAAGATGGATCGAATAGGTGCAGATTTTATGAAGGTCGTTGGTGAAATTAACGAGCGATTGGGAATAAAAGCGATTCCTATTCAGATACCCCTTGGTAAAGAACAAGAATTTAAAGGTGTTATAGATATTGTGAACATGAAGGCTATAGTATACTCAGACGATATTGATAAATTGGGAGTGGATTTTTCAATAGAGGAAATTCCTGCTGAATATAAAAAAGAAGCTGAGATGCAACGCGAAAAGATGATCGAAGGACTCGCTGAACAAGTGGATTTCTTAACGGAGAAATTTTTGAATGGCGAAAAAATAACAAACGAAGAGATAAAAAAAGCCATCCGTGAGGGCACGATTAATTTGAAACTTGTGCCTGTAATGTGTGGTTCCGCATTTAAGAAAAAAGGAGTGCAACCGCTTCTTGATGCTATATGTGATTACTTGCCATCTCCGCTCGATAGAAAATCAATTGTGGGTACGAATCCTTATACAGACGAAGAAATATCACGAAAACCGCTTCCCGATGAACATTTTAGCGCCCTTGCTTTCAAAATTGCATCCGATAAACATGGCGACCTGACATTTATAAGGGTTTATTCCGGGAAAGTAACTTCTGGCACTAGGGTAATAAATTCTGGGAAAGATAAAAAAGAACTAATCAGCCGCATTTATAAAATGCACGCTAACACTAGGGAACAAGTAGATGCGCTAACCGCTGGCGAAATAGGTACAGTAATTGGTCTGAAGTATACGGTTACTGGAGATACCTTGAGTGATTCAGATCATCCCATAGTTCTTGAGAAGATGGATTTCCCAGATACTGTTATATCGATGGCAATAGAGCCAAAGACGGATGCCGAAAAAGAAAAAATAGGAGTGGCCTTATCAAAATTAGCAAAAGAAGACCCTACATTCAAAGTTCGCATGGACAAAGAGACAGGTCAAATGATTATCTCTGGTATGGGTGAGTTGCATTTGGAAGTAATTAGAAATAGGATGTTGAGTGAATATAAAGTAGATGCCAATGTAGGGGCTCCAAAGGTGTCTTACAGAGAAACTATAAGCAAAAAGGTTGAGGTTGAAGGTAAATTTATTCAACAGACGGGTGGTCACGGCCAATTTGGACATGTGTGGATTACATTGGAACCATTTAAGGGCGAGGAACCTGTAACTTTCGTTGATGACGTTGTTGGAGGAAAGATTCCCAAGCAGTATATAAGATCTGTAGAAAAAGGGATTAGAGAGACGGCTACAACCGGTGTAGCAAGAGGATACCCACTTATAGATATAAAAGTTACGTTAACAGATGGTTCAACACACCCAGTAGATTCTTCTGATTTGGCTTTTTTTACTGCGGCGAGTATTGCATTAAGAAAAGGTGTGGAAATGGCAAAGTCAATATTGTTAGAACCGATAATGTCTTTGGAAATTGTGGTTCCTGAGCAGTACATGGGAGATGCGATTAGCGAAATTCATAGCCGCAGGGCAAACATTCTAGAAGTGGGTACAAGAGGTGGGCTCAGGATCATTAAGGGTGATGTGCCCCTTGCCGAAATGTTTGGGTACTCAACGGTATTACGATCAATTACACAAGGCAGAGGTACATTTACCATGGAACCATTAGAATACAGACCTGCACCTGCAAAGGTATTCAGTAGTGTGGCATAACATAATTTTCAGGTAAATAATCGGAGGTTTTTACGATGGCTAAAGAGGTATTTAAGCGGACGAAGCCGCATATGAACGTAGGGACGATAGGGCATGTGGATCATGGGAAGACGACGCTGACGTCGGTGATAACGCATGTATTGGCGAAGCAGGGGTTGGCCAAAGAGAGGGCGTACGATACGATAGATAAAGCGCCTGAGGAGAGAGAGCGGGGTATTACGATAGCGATATCGCATGTGGAGTATGAGACACAGAAGAGGCATTATGCGCATATAGATTGTCCGGGGCATGCGGATTATGTGAAGAACATGATAACGGGTGCGGCACAGATGGACGGAGCGATATTGGTG
>JANLHY010000349.1 GCA_024653795.1 Candidatus Brocadiaceae bacterium
AGTATAATACCAAATTCACCGACGGCAAAGATATCATTCCAATCAAACCCGTAAATACTATTAAGCCACACGCCATGTCCATTATAGATACAGTCCCACATCTTTCCGTTATAATGGAGTATGATACTATCGCTTTTCTCATGTTTTAGTGTTTGTTCTTCCAGTCCCCACTCATCTGCAAGGGCGACATTAACAACAAAAGAAATAAATAAAAAAGTACAAAAAAAGAAGGTTGTAATTGTATTCATACGAATTTTGGTTGGCATTTCATACTAAACTGTTACTATAAATTAAATCGTCAAAAGATTTGGTTAAACAAAAAATCCTATTTTATCATAGTATCCTTATTCCCATAAGCGGATCAAACCAATGGATATCTTCAGAAGAGAATTGCAGACCCACTTGATCCCCTATTTTTATTCTTCCCACATCATCACTCTTAACATACCATGTTATGTTTTTAGTAATTTCAACATGGCATACTGATTCGCAACCAAGATACTCTATATGCTCGATTTTCCCGGGGATGGCAAAAGGTGTATTTGGCGGCACAATAACTAATTTTTCGGGTCGTATGCCTAAAATAATATCTCTTTTATTGGGAAGTAAGACTGAAAATTCAACTGTTACTTCCCCGATATTAAATGAGTGTGAATTGCAAATTCTTATCTGTGCCATGTTCATGGGTGGAGTTCCGATGAAACCGGCAACAAAGGTATTGTGGGGTTTCTGGTATATCTCAACAGGTGACCCTATTTGTTGTAGAGCGCCTTTATCCATGATGGCAATACGGTCTCCCAGGGTAAGCGCCTCAGTCTGGTCGTGAGTAACATAAATAGTTGTGATATTACTTTTCCTTTGCAGCCTTTTTAGTTCTCCTCTCGCTGAAAGCCGAAGAGGCGCATCCAGATTGCTCAGAGGCTCATCCATCAGAAAGACCTGTGGATTCCGAACAAGCGCCCTTGCCAGCGCCACCCGTTGTTTCTCCCCGCCCGAAAGCTCTTTTGGATACTTTTGCAGTAAGGCGCTCAATCCTAACATATTAGCCGTTTTGATGACCTTTTGATGGATATCCTTTTCTTTCCGAATTTTGAGGGGAAAGGCAATATTGTCATAAACCTTCATGTGGGGATACAAGGCATAGCTCTGGAAAACCAGGGCAATGTCTCTTTTCCCGGGTGGAGTTTGATTAACTATATGCTCATTAAAGAAGATGTATCCGGAAGTGGGCGCTTCCAAACCTGCAAGCATATTTAACGTGGTGGATTTCCCGCTTCCGCTTGATCCCAGTACCACCAGAAATTCGCCGCTGTTTATTTCTAAATTGAGATTGTTTACGGCGGTGGTATGTCTGTATTGCTTTGCAAGGTCTTGCAGTCTTATCTTCATTCCTTCACCGCTCCTGATGTTAAACCCTGCACAACATATTTCTGGAAAAACGTTAAAAAGACAAGGAGTGGAAGTGTTACCACGACAGAGGCAGCAGCAATATCACCCCAGGGGATTTCATAGGTACCCTCAAATAGCGCTATCCCTACCGAAGCCATCCGTGTTGATTCATCCAGGGTAAAGGTAAGGGCGAAAAGGAATTCATTCCAGCAAAAGATAAAAATAAGAACCGAAGCAGAAATAATACCCGGTAGTGCGATAGGGATAATAACATAGCGAAAGGTTTGGAAGTAGTTACAGCCATCCATAAGGGCTGCTCTGTCCATCTCAATGGGTATTTTATCAAGGTATTTTGCCAAAAGGAAAAAGGCCAGGGGAAAATTAAGGGCGCTATAGGTACAGATGAGGGAGATAGGCAGATTGATCCAACCGAGGGCATAAAAGAGTTTATAGAGTGCCGCTACAAGGCTTATGGAAGGAAGGGTAAACAGGATAATGACCGTAAACAAAAAGACTGTCTTCCCCCGGAATGAGAATCGTGAAACACCATATGCTGCGAGGAGTGAGAAAGGGATTGTGATTAATACCGTCGATAATGAGACCATAAAACTGTTAAACAGGTATTTGGGAAAATGGCTTCCCAAAAGGACGTTTTTGTATGCGTCAATAGTGTAATTATCAGGGAATATGGGCGGCAATTGCATAGTCTGTGAGGCAGGCTTGAGAGAAGTCAATAAAATCCAGAGAAAAGGACTTATACTCCAGAAGATGGTAAGGATTGTGACTACGCAAAAAATGAGTTTCTTAAAAATCTTTTCCTCCCTCTCCCTGTTTATTTTGACGAACCAAAGTTGTGTGCTGTATTTATACAAAACTTTCAAGCTATGCACGGACAAACAAAGTTGTCCATGCCACCCCGAAAACCGCTTAAAGAAAATACAATACTACACATATCTTTTGTTTCAGCAATTATGCGAGTCCTTCAGAGGTGTGGTACTACGGTTTTTCTGACTTTCCGCTGGATACTTTTGCCTTTCGTTTAGCTTGATAGATTACACCTAAGGCGAAATGTGACTTATCGTCGTTTGGGTTGAGTTCTAAGGCTTTTTGTAAGGATTT
>JANLHY010000358.1 GCA_024653795.1 Candidatus Brocadiaceae bacterium
ATCAAAGGATTTATAGAAAATAGTCTTATCGAATGGGAAGGAAAGATAGCCTCTATAGTCTTTTTGCCAACGTGCAACTTTCGGTGTCCTTATTGTCATGCCCCTCATCTGGTTCAAGCGCCGAATGAATTGGAATCCATTCCTGTCGATGCCGTCGTTAACAAGATACGGCAAAATCTTGGATGGATTGATGGTATTGTAGTCACAGGTGGTGAGCCAACCTCGCACAAGCGCCTCGATGTTCTCCTTAAAGTATTCAAGGACACAGGAATTCTGGTACGCCTTGATACCAACGGCACCAATCCTCATGTGATCAGGGATTTAATTGACAGAGATCTTATGGATTGCGTTGCTATGGATATAAAGGCGCCTCTTCAGAAAGAAAAGTACGAACAAATTTCTGGGGTACCCTGCAATCTTGAAGATATCAAAAAGAGCATCCGCATTATTATGGAAAGCGGCATTGAATATGAATTCCGTACCACGGTATGCCCAACACAACTCGACGGAGACGATATTGAGGCTATTGCCAGGTCTATTCAAGGCGCCGGGCGATATATAATACAATCTTTTAAGCCGAATCACTGTCTGGATACAAAGATGCTAAATATTGAACCATATCCTGTTGAAACGCTCCGGGATTTCGCAACAAGCGCCGGCAAATACGTTGATTACTGCTGTGTGCGTGGTGAAGAAGGAAAGGTTTTACAGAGAAATTGGTAATTTCATTATACATTTTGGTCACTGCGACCGAAGAGAGGGGGTGATTTGTTATGGCGATGAAGAAGTGTGGTACTTCTGCAAAGACGTCAAAAGTAGCAACTAAGAAAGCGGCACCGAAGAAGACAGGAAAGAAATAATCAATATTTTTAGTACTATTCAAAAACTTGCAAGTACCGACATAATACATACAAAAATTAGTACGTAAGTAATTCCGTTATATTTTATTCGTTGGACTATGTATGTGTAATGGAAGAGGGGTGTTTTGATTTATCGAAACACCCCTCTTTGTAGTATTTGATGCAAAAATACCCCTTACCCAGACCCTCTCCCACAAAGGGCGAGGGAACTTTCCCTCCTTCCCCCCTTATCCCCTTCTGTGAGGGGGACAGGGGGGAGGGATTAAGGGAGGGTGAAATATTTCCATGCTCTTTATGGTTTATTCAGGATTATGAAACTAAAAAAACTAGAATTATTCGGATTTAAGTCTTTTGCTGAAAAAACAGAAATCCTCTTTGAAGATGGAATAACCGTTATTGTCGGGCCAAACGGTTGCGGAAAGAGTAATGTCATTGATGCCGTCAAGTGGGTGCTGGGTGAGCAAAGCGCGAAATCACTCAGAGGCAATGAAATGGCAGACGTGATATTTAACGGGACTGATAAACGTCCATCCCTTAGTTATGCAGAGGTATCTTTGACCATTCAAAATAATAAAGGCCTTTTGCCGCTCGAATACTCTGAGGTGTGCATCACCCGCCGTTTGTATATTTCGGGTGAATCTGAGTATCTTATCAATAAACAAGCAAGCCGGTTAAAAGATATTCGTGAGCTTTTCCTTGATACAGGTTTTAGTACAAACGCATATTCCGTGATCGAGCAGGGCAACGTGGAAGCTTTGCTGCAAGCGGATTCTCATGAGAGGCGGTTCTTATTTGAAGATGCCGCTGGCATCAGTAAATTTAAGGCACGCAAAAAATCCGCTCTGAGTAAGCTTGAACATGTCGAGCAGAACTTACTCAGGGTTGGTGATATTATAGAGGAATTACAAAAACAACTTCGTTCAGCAAAAATCCAGGCATCCAGGGCGCGTAAATTTCAGGAATATGTGGAACATTTAAAAAAATTAAAGGTCGGCCTTTCGCTGAGAAACTACCGGGAACTTAAAGGCAAAAAGGTATCTATCTCAGAGCAAATTGGCCATATTGAAGATCAGAGCAAAAAGACGGTTGGGGATATTACCGAACTGGAGGCGCAAATACATGAGATTGAAGATGCGATAGAACAGTTAGCACAGCAGCTGGCGCAGATGCGAACCGACATGATGAATCTTGAGTCGCAGATATCCAAAAATCAGGATAAAGTAAAATACGACCATGAACGCATCAAAGAGCTAGATACTCAACGTGAAAAATATAGTGAGCAACAAAAAAATTTGGAAAACAAAGTGCTCGAAACAAGCAATAAGATTACAGAAACAAAGGCATTGCTGAACGCCTTAGAGCAGGAAATTTCAAGGCTTGTTGAAGTCCAGAAAACAAAAGAAACAGAACAGAAGCAAATCGTTTTTGAATGTGATTTGTTGTATCAAGGCATCGAAGAGAAGAAGTCTGAGGTCATTTCAATCCTTCAAAAAGAATCCAGCCTCCAGAATGAGATTGGCAGCCTGTCCACCGAGAATGACGCCCTGAAAAGCCGAAAAATGCGGCTTGCGAAGCGGCAAGAGGAGATTCAAACATTTGTGGAGGCATTGATCTCCAAACATCAGGAAACCACGAAAGAAAAGAACGCATTGACGGAAGAATTTAACAGTCTAGACCAAAAATTATCTGCCTCAAAAGGACGCATCCAGGAACTGGTAAATACTGTACGGTCTTTGGATGAACAAATCAATCAGCAGAAGCAACTGCAGAGCAGCAAAACTTCCCGATATGAAGTCCTCATGGATTATGAAATGCGTTCGGAAGGCGTTGGGGCAGGCGCAATTGCCATCCTGGAGGAAGCTAAAAAGAGTGATGCTTCGGTAAAAGGAATAAAGGGCATGATCGCCGATCTTTTGAAAGTCGAGTTACCGTATGCACTTGCTATCGAAACCGCTCTGGGTGAAAGGGTGCAAGGCATTGTTACGGATACCACCGATAATGCTGTTCAGTCGCTCACATTCCTGCAAAAGAACCAGAAGGGACATGCAATCTTTTTTCCGTTAGATAGAACAAGCGGTCATGCGACTGTTCCCGAAGAAATACTGCAAAAATCCGATGTCGTAGGTATTGCCAGCAAACTTATAAACAGTACGGAAGATGTTTGCAAGGTTATTAGTGGGTTTTTAAATAATACGGTTGTCGTAAAAAATCTCCATGCCGCATTGTCCCTGAATGGCCACACCCATACCGTTCGCTGTGTGACACTCGATGGTGAACTACTGGAACCGGAAGGTACACTCATCGGGGGTATGAGACAGGGGCAGGTGGGAATTATATCCCGTAAGAGCGAGTTGAAGAAGATTGAAGAAGAATTAGCTCAAATTCAGCAAACCCTTGAAAAACTCGAAAATGACAAGCGCATCCTTATTGATGAACTTACAGGGCTTGAAGTAGAAACGGCGCAACTGGCAAAGAGAATCGACCAGGTAAATATCCAGAGGTTTTCCAAGGATAATGAGCTTACTCAGAACGAACGGAAGCGGGAAGAACTTGTTGCAGAGAAAAAGATCAATGCGAACGAGATGGAAGAGATTCACGTGGAATTAGAAAAGGCTTGTGAACGCGAGAAGATTCTGCAAGATGAATTGAGGCATCTCGGCGAGCAGCACAGGCAGTTAGAACAGCAGGTTGAAGAATCATCCATGCTAGTAAAAGAGAAAGAACAATTGAAGAAAAATGTTCAGGATGAAATAACGACCTTAAAGGTCGGCCTTGCCCAAAGACAGGAAAAGAGAGATGGATTAAGCAACGTCCAGAACAAACTCCAGGTTGAGATCCGTGAGATGCAGGCACAAATTCAGTATATGATAAATGAAAATCAAAACTGCCTGCAGAAAAGACTGAAAGCCGAGGAAGAGATTAAACAACTGGAAATTTTGACAAACGAACTCCAAACGAAGAAAGCTGCATTGGAAGAGACAATAACCTCCCTTCAGACTGAACGAGAGGAACGCGACCTTAAAGTTATGGAGTTAAATACATCCCTTGAAGAAAAGCGGGCAGATCTCAAACAAACCGAACAACAACTGCAGGAATTGAAACTCAAAGA
>JANLHY010000370.1 GCA_024653795.1 Candidatus Brocadiaceae bacterium
CTTCATCTTGTGGATTATCCTGTTGTCCTGAAACGTTTCTCGTGAAATATTTAAAGGAATATCGGCAGAGTCCACTACGCCGTGGATAAACCTCATATACTCGGGCAGAAGCATGTTACAGTCAGATTGGATCAGGATTTTATTGGAGTATAGCTGAATTCCATGTTCCAATTTTTTGAAGCCGTAGGTTTCATAATTTGTGGATGGGCAATACAGTATACTGGAAAACTGGATTGGGGCTTCGGCAGAGGTATGCAGGCGGAAAAGCGGGGTGTCTTCCGTGTTTGAAATAAATTTATAGAACTCATTGTATTGCTCCTCTTTTATTTCCTTTTTAGGCTCTTTCCAGATGGCGCTGATCTGGTTGGCCCTTTCGCCGCAGACCATGATGGGAAAGCTTACAAAGTTCGAATATTTCTTGATGATGGATTGGATTCTGGTCTTTTCAGTAGCATGATTAGGGTCGCACCTTCATTATTCAAAATTGTTCCGTAGATTTTCAATCTCTTTCAGGAAATCTTTTAAAATATCAAATCTGTTTCAATCTTTTTCATAAGGCAAAGGGGGCGCAAAGTGGGTAAATCTTTTTTTTAACAAATTTTTTGCCCCCCTGCATTCCCCATTGATAGTGCGCTTTTTTTTGGCTATACTGCGCTATGCCCGTTCAGTGGCGGGAATACTGGTTTTTGGTTACATTATACTTGACGATAATATCATTGCATGATAATATACAGGTGTGATTGAATCATTCGCCAATACGGAAACAGAAAAGATATTCAAAGGTATAGTATCAAGAAAATTACCACTAGTTATTCAGAAAACGGCCCGGCGTAAACTTCTATATCTTGATGATGCTGATAGTTTATCTGATTTGGCAGCACCACCCGGGAATAGACTCGAAGCGCTTCACGGAAACCGTGAAGGTCAATATAGCATTCGAATAAATGATCAATGGCGAATTTGCTTTATGTGGGCAAGTGGCAAGGCGAAGGATGTTGAAATTACAGATTACCACAAATGAAAGGATACATTATGGAAAGATTACCACCTATTCATCCCGGCGAAATATTGTTGGAAGACTTTATGAAACCTTTGGAATTGAGCAGCTATCGTGTAGCTAAAGACATAGGTGTGCCGGCATTAAGGATTAGCCAGATCGTACGTGGACAGCGTTCGATTACAGCAGATACGGCAATGAGGTTGGCACGTTACTTTGGCACGAGTGCGGGGATATGGTTACGCTTACAAGCTAGATACGATCTTGAAATAGCGGAAGCTAAAATGGCGAAACGCATCAACAGAGAGGTTAAAGCCTTACATGCAACACACCCTTCGACATCAAACAGTTAGTCATGCGCTTATTTGTGTGCTAAAGAGTCTGAGAGTCTGGGGTCAAACCTTCATATTTCAATATTTTATTTCAAGCTTGAAGTTACTTGTAAATATCCCCTCTTGGTCCTATCGCTTCAATAAGAACTGTTTTCTCTTTGAGGTAGTCTATGAAATCAATAGCAACGCTTACTTTTTCCTCTGATAGCTTATCTATCGCCTTTTTAGCTTCTTTCTTTAACGTAGCACTTTGCATTTTTCCCTCCATTTACAGAAATTTGTAATTCGTTACACCTACATCATATATTTCGCATACCCTGTTTATTACAACAGCTTCTCCGCAATCTGGATGGCGTTGAGGGCGGCGCCTTTTCGAATATTATCGCTCACAATCCACATATTGATTCCATTATCAATAGATTCATCTTCACGGATACGACCTACAAAAACTTCGTCTTTGCCTGCGGCATCCGTGGACAGGGGATACAATTGATTGGCAGGGTCATCCACCAATTTAACACCCGGCGCCGTTGAAAGAAGTTTTTTTACTGCTGCTGCGGTAATTTTCCTCTCCGTTTCTATATTCACGGACTCGCTATGACTCCGGACAACAGGTACTCGCACGGTTGTTGCAGTTATCCGAATGCTATGATCACCCATGATTTTTTTGGTTTCATTTATCATCTTCATCTCTTCGGATGTATAGCCATTAGGTAAAAACGCATTACTTTGTGGAATCTGAGGCAAAACATTAAATGCAATTTGATGCGGAAACAAGTTTCGCTTAAAATCTGTCTTGCCAGCAAGGATACTGGCAGTCTCCTTTTGAAGTTCGTCAACCGCCTTAAGCCCTGCACCAGATACCGCTTGGTAGGTAGACACAACGATCCTCTTTATCTTTGCAGCATCATGGATCGGTTTTAGGGCAACCACCATCTGTATTGTTGAACAATTGGGATTGGCGATCACACCGTGATGTTTCGCAATATCCTGTGGATTCACTTCAGGTACCACCAGAGGCACGTCATCATCCATCCTGAAGGCGCTGGAATTATCCACGCAAACTGCCCCGCTTTCAATCGCATAAGGCACGTATTCCCTGCTGATGCTTGCCCCTGCGCTAAAGAGGGCAATTTTTATCCCTTGAAATGAATGCTTGGTCAATTCTTGTACTGTATAATCAGCCCCGCAGAATCGCATCTTTTTACCGGCAGAACGCTTGGAGGCCAGCAGTCTCAATTCCTTTACGGGAAACTTTCTCTCTTCAAGTATCCTGAGAAATTCCTCACCTACCACACCCGTCGCACCCACCACCGCCACATTTACAGCCATCTTTACCAAAAACTCCTTTATTTAATACGTATTACAATATTATCCTGAATTGCCTTTTTCTTCCGAACGTCCGCTATCTGAGACAAAAACCGCAGGGCATCCGTGTAATAGCCCGCCGTTGGTTTCAAGTTCGGCACTAAATGAAGCCAATACTGATTTTCCAAATGCATAAACAATTCCCGAACATACTTGCTGAATATCGATGCCAGCGCCACCGCCATACATGTGTCTTCACCTTTTTCCACAAAGGATATTTCCATCTTCCTTTGCTCTTCAACCACTTCGTACGTTGACACCTTAGCGCTTTCCTTTAAAATTTTTACATCCACTTTTGGTAAGCAGCCTTTCAGTAGTCCGGCATAATTGTTTCTGCCGCCCTGCTTGTCAACAATCAAGCTTATATTACTCTTAAAATTATTCCACAGCCTGGAGATAAGCGCTGCACAAGTATTGAATAAAACAACGGACTTGTTCCCCGTAACTCTTACCTGTTCATTAAACTCATGAACCGTTACCACACAAGTGCTTGCATAACAAAACTGCACACCTTGCTTATTCAATGCATACTTTAGCAAATCAGCATAATTTAAGACGGTAGAAATGTTTGTTGTTAAAGGTAAAGGATAATCCTTCCTTGCATACCACGGGTATCCAGCAATAGTCTCGGGATGGTGACATGACAAATTCTTCAGCAGTTGATAAAATGACGTGGTTTTTAAATCCTTTGACCAGAGGAACGAAAGAGCGGCATTTTCCAATGGTTTTAAGCCTTTTTGGGCATTATACAATCTTTTACTATCGCGAACGGTTAGCCGCTGTCCCTTGCCTTTCAGGTCATTTGAAACGGCGTCGTTCAGTAAATCCCACAAAGAACAATTGGCCTTTTCATCTGGCACATCGAAGGCAGTGATAGTAACCACCATCGGTCCAAGCAAAGGACCATATCCCGCCTCATCTATACCTGCTATGATAGTCATATTATCGCCATTTAAAACAGGTGTATTATATCGCTTTATGAGCACAAATAAATAGTGTCTGTCTCTAATTATCCCTCTGCACAGAGATTAACTAACTAATATTTCTTGTTTATCTACGATCCAACGTGGGCATGGCAAAACTCTTCGTAATCGATGAGTTCCTTGATTGTAGCCTTGTCGCTGCACACCGGGCAATTGGGATTTTTATGTATCTCTACCTTTTTAAAATCCATGTTTAGAGAATCATAGATAAGCAATTTTCCTTTTAATATCTCTCCCTTGCCCAGAATGAGTTTCACAACCTCTGTGGCCTGGATAGAGCCTACAACTCCTGGCAATACGCCCAGGACCCCTGCTTCCTGACATGAAGGAACGAGACCCGGTGGGGGTGGCGCCTCATACAGGCAACGGTAGCAAGGCCCTTCTAAGGGTACAATGGTAGTAACTTGTCCTTCGAATCTGAAGATAGAGCCGTGAGAGAGGGGTTTTTTGAGGAATACGCAGGCATCGTTCACAAGATACCGTGTTGGAAAGTTATCAGCCCCATCAAGGATGACATCGTAGTCCTTAATGATATCGAGAATATTTTCTGAAGTGAGGCGTTC
>JANLHY010000377.1 GCA_024653795.1 Candidatus Brocadiaceae bacterium
GTGGGTTCGGTGGGCCAGCCGAGGGACGGAAATCCCCATGCGTGTTATGTGGTATACGATTCTGCTTCAAAACATATCGAACTGAGACGTGTGCCTTACGATACCGAAGCGGCGTCAAAAAAAATAGTAGATGCCGCCCTGCCTAACGAATTAGCGCAAAGAATTTTAAAAGGTGTCTAATCTGAATTCTCACCAAAAACAAACGACCCACTCTTCCCGCCTGATTTTTTTACCAGATGGATATCGCTTATCACCATCCCCTTATCAGCGGATTTGCACATATCGTATATAGTGATCGCACAGACAGACGCAGCGGTAATAGCCTCCATTTCCACCCCCGTTTTCCCGGTAACCCGAACCTCTGAAAATATGTCAATTGTATCCACAGAATTATTCGAATAATCAATCTTCACACTCGTTAGATTGAGCGGATGGCACATCGGAATAAGGCAGGATGTCTGCTTTGCCGCCATAATGCCAGCAACCCTCGCCACCTCAAACACATCTCCTTTCTGTATCTTTTTATCCATAATGAGTTGGAAGGTCTCCGGCTTCATCGTAATCTTTGCATAGGCAACGGCAACCCTATCCGTAATTTCTTTATTACTGACATCCACCATGCGGGATGCGCCCTGTCCGTCAAAATGAGTTAGCTGTGTCATCTGACTAATATTCACCTCCTCTCTATAGTATTATTATTAAGATGCGACCAAACTCCACTGTGTTGTCATATTAATCTCCTGTTTTTCTTAAGTCATTATTATATATTTCGCGGAGTTCCCGGTAAATCATTACGATATTTTCCAGTCTCATTGGAGAAATTACATTGTAAAACTATCAGAAATGAAATGGAAAGTCAACAGGCTGTCGGAAAACACAAACCTGTTTCAGTTACATTTGTTTGTGTTTGTTTGTGGGGGATCAAATCTTTTCAGGCTGTCCGAGAATGCAGTTTTCCTTTATTTATTCATTCATTGCAAGAGGGATAATTTTATTGAGGTAATCCAGCCCCCTGATATAATGA
>JANLHY010000719.1 GCA_024653795.1 Candidatus Brocadiaceae bacterium
TTTAAACCGTTCTGAAATTTAAGGGGGTTAACCTCCTGTGCCAGTTCACAGATGATAGGAGTCAAGAGATGTGGGTCAAATATATGACTGGCTTCTGACGTACTCCCAAGACTGGTGCGTTTGATACCGAGCTTACTTTGTACACTCTTTAATGTGCTGGCATGTTGGATTGATCGTAGTGCAGTTAAGGTTGGATTGAAGAAATAGAGCAACATCAGGCTAACGTATTGATCGTAATGCAACTTTCTGTTATGGCAATCTGCATGAGAGTGGAGTCTCTTTAGAAGAGGTTTGAAAGATCGTAGAACGGAGAGTCTTTGTATGGTGTTTTTCTTGGGTTTTTTGTTCGCTCTGTCAGCGCTTATGTCATCCATACGTGTAATTAATAACAGGAGCGACGAGAGAAATCAACTTAAAAAATGTCATAAATACTTAATAAGTCATAAGTTATAAAAATTCAAAATTTATGACACTAAGAATTTTTCACCTATTTTTTTACAAAGCAACAGAAGTAAAAAAAGATAAATATTTTGAGAAGCATTTTTGATTGGTGGGAGTCGTGCGATTAAAAAAACTCTAAAAGGGTCCCATTCGCGTGGCAATGTTGGTGTGGAATTCCCATGCATAAACACTATCAAACAACGTGCCGAACAGTATTGGGACAGACACTATTTTGTTTGACAAAAAAAAGAAGAAGGGGTCATATCATGTAACATACTGAGGTAACGAACGAAAAGCAATCTTTAAAGATAACCATGATAAGAAGGTACTTCTTAAGTTATTGAGTGACGGTTTAAAAACATACCATATCCCCATCTTTTGCTATGTGCTCATGGATAACCACTTCCATATAAGAATCTAAAATGTCTTCTTATTTAATGATGCCAGAATCTTTTCATATTTCTTACGCAATTTCTTTTCATGTTTTGCAGCGTCTTTAACAATTCTGTTAAAAAATGCTTTTACAAAAGGATCTGTCTCCGTATCCGCCATTTTCAGGTATTTTTCCTGCAGTTCACGCTCGTCTCTTGCCACCATTTCAATTGCTTCGGATAGATTCATTATGCGCCTCCCTTTTCAAATTTTTTAAGGCTAAAACACAATATTTTATAATAATGTAATAATAAATTACCAAATAGGAGAATAAATATCAACAGCTTTAATTCTGAGAAAAACACTGCCAGTCAATCCCTCTCATAAAAGGAAATCAACTATACAAATTTTCTCTTTGCTTTTAGAAGGTGGTTCTATTATTCTTGGCGTTGGTTTATCTTTTTAAGCTATGAAATGAAATAATCACAGGTAATCACCTAATGAGTGAGTTAAACAATTGTAGAGGGGCACTGCAGTGCGTCTCTGCCTTATTTTATCTGCGCTCCTGTCTGCATGCGGTCACGCACAGGCAGATATCTGCGTTAATCTGTGTCCCATTGAAGAATTTAGGTTGCATTTCTTTATTGTGTATTCTTGCAGTATTCACGATGTGTATGGATATCTCTGCTGCAGATGGCGTACAGGTGTCTGTCGATGGCCAGAGGTTTGATATCGAAAACTTCTTTTATCTGAAAGAAAAGGGATTTAGGAAGGATAAGGTCGATTTTAATAAAGGATGGTTGGGAATCTCTATGGAAAATGCTGAAGAAAAGGGGATTTTGGTAAAAGAGATTACTAAGGGGTCACCTGCTGATGAAGCAGGTTTGAAGGTAGGCGATATTATTACGAAGCTTAATAATGAAACCACCATAGATAAGGAAGGTCTCAATCTAATCAAATTTAAG
>JANLHY010000406.1 GCA_024653795.1 Candidatus Brocadiaceae bacterium
CCAACCGACACCGCAACGCGACCTGCTGCGGCGTGCCGTGGGCCGACTGCCACTGCTGCAGCCGCGTTTGATCCGCAGCCGACAATTCCACTGATGGACTGGTTCTCGCCATGCCAGAAATCATAGCACCTTTCTCTCGATATGTCTACTTATTTACGGGACATCACACCAGACCTGGGACAGATACCCGCTTGGAATCCCCAGGCTCCCGCGTCGGTTGGTAAGAGTGCGCGCTTATTTGACTCCGACCTCAGTTTTTCTTTCTTTGCAAGTCCATCACTACCGTTTGCCTTAGCAGTTTTGTAGGTTGGGTTGAACGTAAGTGAAACCCAACATCAACCGTTCGTGGTATTTAATAATCTGTTTAGTTTCGTTCCTCAACCCAACTTTGCCCGGTTGTCCAGAAGTAACTCCATCTTCACTTTCCTTCGCAAGAGGATACAGGAGATCTAGGGACACTTTCTCTTGATGGCGAACTCCATCATCTTTTTTAGCTTCTCTTGGTGATAGGCGTCTTGCCACGACTGTGCACTATTGGTGTACTCTGCCCAGGTGTGACCAGAAATGTCACTAGGTGGCTTGGGAGACAATTGCTCGCGTATCGGTAGGATTCGAACGCCCCACGTCAACGCAACACCAAGCTCAATCATTACGTTTGGGTTCTGATCGCTTGTGTCGAAGGCGGCAATGTCAGAGCCAATGATGTCTCTGGTGATTTCATTGAAGAGATGAGTACCATATCCACCTTGCAGCTTTCGGAAGTCGAGAGCTACAGATATTTGGAGTTTTGCTGCGGCTGCGTTGAGCGCATTTCGGAACATGGCCTCCACATTGCTTTCAAGGTCCGCAGTGTTGTAGTGTTGCGATTTCCACTGATAACCGAAGCTCACGATTATTCGTTGCGAATCTCCCCGATCCACCGCCACTGAGGCCCAGTCGTGATCCGTGAAACCGTACGGCGATCCCACGGGTGTAACGCTACGGCTCAGGCTTGGTGCTTGATTTGTGGCAGATGGGTACGGCGTCGAGTTGGCCGACGCGGCCAGCGATTCAGCCTCATAGCGACCTCTTGAGGTAAGGCCAACTTGCCCAAAGGCAAATGGGACAGTTCCCAGCCACTTAATCACCTGGACGTAATCATTGTCCTCAAGCATGGAGACTGCGTCATTCAGCGCAACGGGACTCAGTCGAGTCTTGGTAGCCAGTTCCTCGCCTTGCAACTGATACAATCCCTTTTGTGGATCGTCTGGCTTCTTCTGGTAGTCAGCCAGAAACTGCAATAGCTTCGTTGCGTTTTCGCTAATACTCATAAGTTCCCCTCCATCAATCGTAATTGTGCCACAAGCGTCCGACAACAGAAAACGCATAACGTTTGGCTCAGTAGGGATAGTCAATAGGATCAAATCTTCATATTTCAATTTAAAATCGATGAGAAGTAGATAAAATGTAAAACATGGCAAGATCATTACGATTGGAATTTGAAGGGGCTTTTTATCATATTACATCAAGAGGCAATCTGAGAGACAGAATATTCTTTGATAAAAAGAGACAAAAAATTCCGGAAAGAGATTGAAGTATTAAAAAAACAATTAATTATTGAACAATGAAGCTATTAGCCAATCGCCAAATATTAAGGGATTTGAGAAAAGTTAAATCCAGTTTATGTCTAAAAATGCGTGAGGGCTGGTTTTCCTATTGGATAGACATTGAAACCGATTTCATAGATTTCCTGATGGTCCAAAATATTGCGGCCATCAAAGAGGAAAGCGGGCTTTTCCATTCTTTTATAAATCTTCTTATAATCCAATGTTTTATACAACTCCCATTCTGTCATAATTGCGATAGCATGCGCTTCTTGCGATGCCTTATAAGGGTCTGTCTCGAACTCGACATATTCCCGAATGTCTTTTAAATCCTGCGCCGCATTACGCAATGACTCGGGATCGTTTATGACAACATGAGCACGTTCTTCAGCTAATTTCCTGGTAATATAAATAGCCGGGGATTCGCGGGTATCGCCAGTATTTGCCTTGAAAGCAAAACCAAAAAGAGCGATACGTTTATGTGCAATAGTGTTAAACATTGCATGGATCATTTTTTGTACAAAGCGTTCCTCCTGGTATTCATTGATCTTCACGACATTTTCCCAATATTGGGCAACTTCATGAAGACCGTAGTACTCGCAGATATAGACGAGATTGAGGATATCCTTCTTGAAGCAGGATCCACCAAAGCCAACACTTGCATTAAGAAATTTTGGACCAATCCTGGAATCCATACCGATTGCACGGGCTACTTTCGCAATATCGGCTTCAGTCTTTTCACAAAGGGCGGAAATGCTGTTGATTGATGAAATCCTTTGCGCCAAAAATGCATTTGCTACGAGTTTTGATAGTTCTGAACTCCAAATATCACACGTAATAATCTTATCTCTTGGAATCCAATTAGCATATATTTCTACGATTTTTTCTCTTGCAATCCGGCCACTTTCCGTTTCTCTAGACCCTATAAGGATACGATCCGGATTCTCCAGGTCAGAAATAGCTGTGCCTTCAGCAAGAAATTCCGGATTAGAAACGACATCGAAGTGAATTTTCTTATTCATTCCATTAAAAATCCGTTCCATAGCTTCAGCAGTCCGAACCGGCAATGTACTTTTCTCAACAATAATTTTGTCTGAGTCTGCAATACGGACAATGTCTCTTGCGATTTTTTCCCAAAATTGCAGATCAGCCGTTTTACCAGCCCCGATGCCATACATCTTCGTGGGGGTATTGACAGAGACAAAAATAATATCAGCCTTTTTAATATTCTCTTCGATATCGGTAGAAAAAAACAAATTTCTATCCCGGGACTTTTTAACCACCTCTAATAAACCCGGCTCATAAATGGGCAGATTTTCCGTTTGCCATGCCTTAATCTTTTCTTCATTTGTATCGGCTACAGTAATCTTATACTGTGGGCATTTGGCCGCAATCATGGCCATCGTAGGCCCACCAACATATCCCGCGCCAATGCAAAGTATATTTTTATTAAATCTTTTGTCAGGCATGTTCTTGTTATTATCCAGAATAAATATTAAATGGACAAATTAACGGTTTATTGAAAAACTATTTAATATTATATCCTTACACCAACTTTTTTAAATTCCTTCTCGCTATACAGGATGACGTAGTCATTTAATCCTGTCTTTTCCTTAATAGACTGAATTACAGCCTCACATTCGGCGTCGGTGTAACCGTGAATCATGGTAAAAACGTTGTGTTGCCAGTCGGGGTAAGTGGGGCGTTCGTAACAGTGGGTCACCTCTTCAAAACCAGCCATGATCTTGCCAACTTCATCTACCCGCTCATTAGGCACCTTCCACACGCACATGGCATTGGCATTGATACCGATCTTGCGGTGCGCGATAGAGGCGGCCAGACGTCTGATTTTCCCACATTCTAAAAGCTTTTTGAGCCTTTGTATTACCTCGTCTTCAGGCATTCCCAATGCCTGGCCAATGTCTTTGTAAGGGGTCTTGGTGATAGGGAGACCTTCCTGAATGTGTTTGATAAGCTGTACGTCAATGTCTTCTTTTTTGTTTGTCATATTTTAATAAATTTTAAAGCGGACGCCAATCTTGAATTTCTTTGTTGTGGGTAAACTTCGGACAGTGAGTCCAGTTCTGTCTTCGATTTCTTTTAATCTGCTGTGAAGTTCCTCGTCGTCCTTGGCCGACATGGTAAACCACATGTTATATGGGATATTGCAGTTTTTGCCTTTCCGAAGATAGTTGTGAGAAACGCCGCTATAACTGTTGATAATTGCGCTCACCTCATCGATGCGGTCTTCGGGAACTTTGATTGCCGCAAGTGTCGCTTCTCGTCCCATGGCCTGCGTATTGATAATGGGTGCAAGCCGCCTTACGTAGCCATTTTCAATCATGAATTTAATGCGTTCGATAATGGTGTCTTCGTCTATGTTAAGTTCCTTGCTCAATTCCAGGAAAGGCCTTGAAACAAGAGGCAAGTTGGATTGTAAACGGTGAAGTATCTTTCTATCGGTATCACAGAGTATCATATTCTTTTTTTTATTTCCTCTATTCCTTGTTGTTCAATAAGCGTTCTAAAGCGATGTTCAGTTTCACTTGTGAGGATGATATCCACGCATACATCCAGCGCCTTTAACGTAGCGGATTCATCTGCCTGAGGCAATAAATCCAGGGCAAATTTGGGATGACGTCCAACCTTCCCACCGATCATTACGCGATACTTTTTCTTCCCGGCTTTTATTGTGCCGGTAGGGCATACCCTGGCGCATAGTCCACAGTGCACACATTTTTCTTTATCGATAGTAACGTTCCCAGTCTTAACTATAATTGCATCTTCACGGCAGGCCTCCACGCACTTCATGCATTCGATACACTTGCAATCGGGGTCTACAGAGACAGGTTCCACCGCATGGACGCCAAAATCCTTGATTTGCGGCATGGAACAACTATTTGGGCATCCCGATACAGCCAGTTTCATCGTGTGATGTGGTAGAATTTGTCCTTCGACCTTATCAATCAACTTTTCGGTAAAATGTAATTCTTCCAGTCTATTCCGGAGTTTATCAGACAGAATACCAGAATCCGTTATGAGAAACGGGCAATTGATCTCAGCGCCTCTGCAGGATTTTACCTGATAGAGAACAGGATTCCCTTCTTTATCAAAATATTTGGTATACTTCCGGAGGATAGAGAGTTTTTCGTTGTCGTCGGGCTGCTTTGTCATGACAGGCTGGGAATCTGGTTTTCCCATGAATGATTCTCTGGCGGCAATGACTTCCTCTTCAGTTACTATGGTTTTTCCCCGCTCACGGGCAAGTGTCTCTACCTTTTCACGAACGATCTTTTGAACAAAGGGAGGCGCCTTTTCCAGCAGCAACGTTGCAGGTTTATCCCACTCCAATTCGTGATCTCCTTAAAATAAAATTGCCACAATAAAAAATTGCGGCAAGTTTTTGGGCGTAAATAGAACTTTTTCTGTTTATTAATTATATTGGTAAAAAAGAGGATTGTCAATTTGAAATTTCAAAGCGGCTTTTCCGTATTATTCTTAAATATTTTAAACCTTGACATTTATTTAAGTGTTGCTTATATTTTGAGTGTAAATAAATTGAAAAATATCAATATAAATGTACTTTAATCTAAGGAGGCTGTTCTATGGATGAAAAGGCTTTTCATGAAAAACTACTGGATTTAATCGAGCAAATTAAACGTTTCCCTGAAGCAAAAAGAGAGAGCCTCGAAATGGTGGCAGGTGAGCTTGGTAAAAAATATGAAGACCTTAGAAAGAGTTTGGTGCTGTTGCAGGATACGCTCGATTCGCTCAGATTAAATGTGAAGTATCTACTCTTTGATTTAGATGCGACAAAGAAGGAAAATACAGCGCTTAGAAAAAAACAGGAAGAACAGGGAAATAATAAATAATCCATCAATCTCATTACCCCAAAATATTAACGGTTTAGCTGTTCAAAGATTATTTTTTTATTATTGGTCAACAAATACTCTTGGAGGTATTGATAATATTTGAATGGAAGACCTTAAACTATCTAATATACCCGCACAAACGCAAACTGTCATAGAGCCTTTCCTCAAAGACATCCTGGCCAATTGTAAAGAAGACATCGTTTCGATATACATCATTGGCAGCGCCATAACTAAAGGATTTCATCCGAAATATTCTGACATCAATACATTAATTGTTGTAAAAGAGATCGAAATTCCCTTTTATGATTTTATAGCGTCCCTCGGCAAGCGATATGGGAAGAAGAAAATACGCGCTCCGCTCATCATGACACGTGATTATATCAATAGGTCGTTAGAGGTATTTCCGCTGGAATTCATGGAGATGAAACTTATTCATCAGTTGGTATATGGTGAAGATGTCTTAAAAGATATCAAAATAGAAAAGTCCGATATCCGGCTCCAATGTGAACGGGAATTGAAAGGCAAGCTGCAGCACCTTTGCCAGGGTTACATAAAGGCTATGGGAAACAAGACGACCTTGACAGATTTATTTGTAGGATCGCTGTCAGGTTATTTCCCGTTATTTCGCGGCATACTCTTTTTGTATGGCCATGAGATTCCCAAAGAAAAAGGGGACGTTCTGCATGCCCTCAATGAGTGCTGCGACATCGGTGTGGACGTGTTTAGAAACCTGCTGGATATAAGGTCGCGTAATTTCTATCCACCAATTGAGGCGCTTAAGGAAGTGTTTAAAAAATTATACCGTGTGTTAGATACTATTACGAAAAAGGTTGACGAGTTGAACTTATAACCATCCCTCAATCCCCTCCTTCGTAAGGAGGGGACAAAGGGGAGGTAAAATAATAGTTTTTCAATGTCCCTCCTTCGCGAGGAGGGGATGAAGGGGAGGTATTCCATAGACTATTTACCATATTAGTTATGGACACGAAAACCGCTTAAATAAAATGAAAATTCCTATACTATCAAGATAAAACATGCATAAGAAGAATTTTTGCAACAATTTTGTAATATTTGTAATTTTTCTGTTCCTTTGTTCTTTTGCAGGAGCACAGGAATTGCCCGTTCCCCGGAGGTATGTGGAAGACAGGGCTGGCATTATTAGTGATATTGCAGAGAAGGGTCTTAATGGGTATCTCCAGGAACTCGAACAGAAAACCGGCGCACAAATGATCGTTCTGGCGATTGATACAACAGGAGACATTCCTATAGAAACATACGCCATAGAGCTTGCTACAAAGTGGAAATTGGGGCAGAAGGGAAAAGATAACGGCGTTCTTGTCGTTGTTGCAAAGGGTAACCGGGCGTATCGGATTGAGGTAGGATATGGGCTTGAAGGGGTATTGCCTGATGGCTTTTGCGGTACGGTTGGCAGGTCGTATTTTGTCTCAAAATTTCAAAAGGGACAATTTAGCGAAGGCATATATCAGGGTGTGGTTGTTATGGTTAATAAAATTGCGGAAGAAAACGGGATAAAGATCACCGGCATGCCCAGTATGGCCGATATGAGAAAAAAGGCAAATGAGCGCCAGAACCCGTACTTTTCACTGTTATACGTGCTTATAATATTTCCCTTTTTATTAAGACACCTGTTTAGCAGGAGGCGCTCCTCGTGGTACTGGTGGGGAGGCCCGCCTATTATTTTGGGAGGGCCAAGGGGGTTCGGTTCGAGCGGCTTTGGAGGCTTTGGGGGCTTTGGAGGCGGCTCATTTGGAGGTGGTGGCGCTTCCGGACGTTGGTAATAAATTAAGTAATTAGAAAGGTAAATTATGAAAAAGATAATTCCGATAATTGCTGGTATCGTTATACTGGGTATTATCTTTGGCACCTGGTACATCAAAGGGTATAACAAAGTTGTTGTCCTGAATGAGAACGTCAAAAATGGTTGGTCTCAGGTAGACACACAACTCAAGCGACGGTACGACCTCATCCCCAACCTTGTGGAGACTGTGAAGGGTTATGCCTCTCACGAAAAAGAGATATTTGAAAAACTCGCCGAGGCAAGAAAAGGTTATTTTAGTGCAGGTACGGTGGAAGATAAGGCCAAGGCTGCCACACAGATTGAGGGGTTTTTATCACGTTTGTTAATGTTCCGGGAGACGTATCCCGAATTAAAGGCAAACGAATCCTTTCTTAAATTACAGGATACGCTGGAAGGCACGGAGAATCGCATTTCTGTGGAGCGTAAACGATACAATGACAGCGTCAGGGACCTCAATGCTTACATCAAAAGCTTCTATGGCCGATTCTTTGCCGCACGCGCAGGTGTGACTGAGGCGAAATATTTTGAGGTT
>JANLHY010000412.1 GCA_024653795.1 Candidatus Brocadiaceae bacterium
GCGTGCACTTTCCTGACTGCGGGTCTCCGCAAGGCGGTACGATTAGTCCTGTAATTGCAAACATATTTCTCCATCATGTTCTTGATGAGTGGTACGTTAGGGTTCGAGAAAAAATAACTTTACAATCTTTAGTAGAACTGTCACAAGCATATGATTTCGCGCATTTGGCTAAAATGTGTAATGAGTGCTTAAAAACTAGGAGAGATTGGTATAATCAAGCTTGCACAAACAGCCTTGCCATGTTACAATTCATCTTATTATAAGAATATGGGAGGAATTGTAACATGGCAAAGACAGGGACTTACTCGTCAGCAAGGATAAAAAGGCATCTTGAACAGTATAAAATCGCCACGATGGAGGATTTAAAGAAAGTATTGGGCACGGATGTCCGGATGACGGTATTTAGGAAGTTGAGGGAATTGCCCTTGAGAACAAGCTATTCTCACCGAGGAAAATACTATGCGCTTGAGAAGACTATCAAGTTTGACGATCTCGGTTTGTGGTCTTCTAAATCTGTTTGGTTTTCAACCTACGGGACCTTGTTGGAGACTACAAAAGTATTTGTAATGAAATCTGAGAAGGGATATTCGGTTGTCGAGCTTGATGATATTCTTCATGTTTCCGTTAAAGAGTCCCTTATTAACCTTTTTAAGAGAAAGTGTCTTTGTAGAAAAAGGATAGCTGGTGTTTACGTTTATTTCTCGACAAGTTCAGATGTTCAAACAAAACAAGTGATTCGCAGAAGGGAATATTTGTATGATCAAGATTACAAATTAGGAAAGGTTGAAGATGGTTTGCGGCAACATGAATTGAAAGCAGCAATAGTATTGTTTTCAAGCCTTCTCAATGAAAAGCAAAAACGCCTTTATTCAGGATTAGAAGCAATAAAGATAGGATATGGCGGAGATCAAATAATTTCAAAACTCTTAGGGATTGATTGCCACACCGTTGCAAAAGGACGAAAAGAAATTATGGACTATGATTTAGAGGTTGAACGTGTTCGTAAAAAAGGAGGTGGCAGAAGCTCAATAAAAAAAAAGCCCAGAAATAGAAAAGATGATTGAAAATCTCATGGAATATGAAAAAGCAGGAGATCCTACAGGGAAGGGCTTGAAGTGGATAAGAAGAACGCCTGGAAAAATTGCAGAACAATTGGCTTTGCTTGGAATTGAAGTCAGTGGGAAAGCGGTTGGGACATTAATCAAAGAGTTGAACTATTCTCTTCGATGTAACAGTAAAAAAATATCAAATGGAGGCAAAAAGCTAACAAAGGAAGAGCGGGAAGAAAGAAACGAGCAGTTCGAGTATATCAAGAAAAAGCGTGAGGAGTTTGTAAAACATGGTTATCCTGTGATAAGCGTAGATACAAAATCTAAAGAAATGATAGGCAATTTTAGAAATCCAGGAACCAGATACAAAAAAGAATCCGATTTAGTTTTTGATCACGACTTTAAAAACTATGGCATAGGAAGAGCCATTCCCGGCGGGATACTTGATGTTCAGCGATATGAAGGTTTTGTATATGTATCCCAATCTCTCTGGGATAAAAAAGAAAACAAATTTACTTCAAGTGAAACATCCGAATTCGTAGTGGAAAATATTATAAAGTGGTGGAAATGCTATGGCAAAAAGATGTATCCTCACTCTGGAAAAATACTAATTTTAGTAGATTCTGGAGGTGCGAACGGCTATAGATCCAGAATGTGGAAGTTAAAATTGAATGAATTACTCTGCAATAAATATGGTATGGAAGCTACAGTTTGCCATTATCCAGCCGGAGCCTCAAAATGGAATCCCATAGAACATAGGTTGTTTAGTGAAATATCTAAAAATTGGCAAGGCACTCCACTAAAAAGTTATGAAACTGTTTTGAAGTATATAAGAAGTACAAAAACCAATACGGGTTTAAAAGTTAGAGCATACCTGATTAGAAAAAATTATATAAAAGGAAAAAAGGTTTCAAATGAAGATTTCAAGACTATTGAGATTAGACCACATAACACTATACCAAAGTGGAACTATACACTTCTGCCAAACGGTGGATACATATCGACTAATTAATTGTTGAGAATTCTGGCCTCAAGATTGTAAAGTTATTTTTTCTCGGACCCTAAA
>JANLHY010000423.1 GCA_024653795.1 Candidatus Brocadiaceae bacterium
CATAAACCATAGATACTTGGCGGAGGGAGTAGGATTCGAACCCACGGGAGACTTTCGCCTCCAGCAGTTTTCAAGACTGCCGCCATAGTCCACTCGGCCATCCCTCCTCGTATTCAAAGATTATTTTCTGCGTTGCAAATCTCTTCTAAAACCTTCTTGGCCACAAAGATTGGTGTATTCTTTTGCATTGCTAATGCAATTGCATCACTGGGTCGGGAATCTATCTCCACAGTTGAATCGTTCTGCATCAATACAATCTTTGCATAAAACGTATTATTCCTGAGGTCATTAATAACAATCCTTACGACTTCCGCATTCAAACCTTCAATGACATTACAAATCAGGTCGTGCGTTAAAGGACGAGGAGTGGTAATCCCTTTAACTGCCCGATCAATCGCCCATGCCTCATGGAGGCCAATTACTATAGGAAAACTCCGCTGTCCGTCTTTTTCCTTCAGGACAATAATCTGATGATCACTTGTCTCCGTAATCATGATCTTTGAGAGTTCCATATGAATCATACACCACCCTGCTTCATTTAAGCGACGATGCAAAACAAAATACCCGTAATTTGATATTTCGTAAGCGGAGAATCAGGTAAAATTTTAGCACATCGACCCCTTTTGTCAAATGTTTTTTAGTTTAAAGGCCAATAGTTCAACACGGGGTTTTACCGAATCACGATGAATTATTTACCTATTACTTCTGTGGGTAACCTTTGCATTGCCCAGTGCTTCTCTGATTCCTGAAACTTCATTGACACTCTAAAGATCGACTGCTATACTAACGCTATTTCCGGGCAAATTAATAAAAATTAATTTCTGACAGGATTAACATGATAATCAGGATGAATTAAGGTAGCTTTTATCTTGTTAATCCTGTATATCCTGTCTAAATTAAGTCTTTGTTCTTTGTTATTGCCGGGGATTTGGGACCACTTCGGCAATATTCTTTATGGTAAATAATTTACATAAATGAAGTCGTACTTTCTACGCTCAAAGAGCCTGGCCAACAGTTTTTTATTTATCCTTCCCCTGTTGGTCTTATATGAAGTTGGAATTGCGATGCAAGGATCGGGAATCAAGAATACCGCTGATGTTGTCATTAAAACGCCTCTGATTGTATTTGGTAAAAATGGTTCTTTGATATTCAATTTGTTGGTTATTGCTTTTCTTTTTGTATCGGTATTTTATATAGAAAAGGAATATCGCTTTAGTTCCGTGATATTTATCCCAATGCTCATGGAAGGTGCGGTCTATTCACTTTTCATGGGTTATGTACTTGGTTTTGTTGTTTACGAGGTGCTGTTTCCCCTTGCCCTTGCGAAACCTTTTTCCGCGAATATGTGGCAAGGCATTGTTCTTTCTGTTGGAGCGGGGGTTTATGAAGAAATTGTATTTCGACTTCTTTTAGTCACGGTACTTTATTTTATATTTACAAAGCTATTAAAAATAAAGAAACCCCTAAGTGCAATTGCAAGTGTCTTGATAGGCGCATTAATATTCACCTCCGTTCACTATATAGGACCTTTAAAAGACAGTTTTACCTATGCCGGTTTTACGTTCAGATTGTTAGCCGGGCTAGTTCTATCAGTTATCTTCATGTTTCGAGGATTAGGCGTTGTTGTTTATACACACGCCATATATGATGTGCTTACAGTTTTAAAACCCTTTCAGGTTTAAGGAGTTTTGATGGACAATCTTATCGTTGGCATTACAGGCGCCAGTGGAGTTGTTTATGCTCGACATCTCTTACAAGTCCTTTGTAGAAAAGAATACAATATCCATTTATCCATATCGGATGCTGCTTTCCTGGTTATTAAGCATGAATTGGGGATCGATTTAAACCGCAGCCAATCAAATATTGGGGAATTTCTGGGTTACTCTACGGACAATATCATATATTATAACAACTCAGACATTGGCGCTACTATTGCGAGCAGTCGATATCCCATCAAGGCAATGGTTATCGTTCCGTGCAGTATGAACACCCTGTGCTCCATTGCTCATGGGATTTCAAACAATCTCATTCAACGTGCAGCGAGTATAACCCTCAAAGAAGGCCGAAAACTTGTAGTGGTACCCCGTGAAACACCACTATCCGCAATCCATCTGGAGGCCATGCTGAAATTATCCTCTGCAGGGGCATGCATCTTGCCTGCAATGCCCGGATTCTACCACAATCCAAAGACCCTTGCGGACCAAGTGGATTTTATCGTGGCCAAGATATTGGACGTGTTGAATATAACACACACCCTTGTTCCTGAATGGCACGGTGGAGAACTGCTTAATATCGAAGATTTATAAATGCAATGGAAATTGATAAATTCCAGAAACTCATCGAAGAGACCTATTTAAGAAACGATTATCAAATACACAGCAGGATGTCCCGTTTGTCACGGTATTCCTTGCATTTGTATTGAAAAAATAAGGGAAGAATAATTATGTCAGATGTACAACCCAATATTACCCCACCTGGTGTCGGATGGCAACCTGTGTATCTCAAAAAGACCAGAGGAGCCGGCTTCTGGGTCTCAGTAGGTTTTGCCGTATTCTTTTTCTTATGCACGCTATTGTTATTTACACTCTTCATTGGCTCTCTTGTACTGAGCAAGGCATTCGTCACAAGTACTTCTGGCAAGAAACAAGTCGCCGAAACCGTTATAGAGGGAAGCGGTGAAGACAAGATTGCTATAATTTCCATCAAGGGCATATTAAGCAGTGAATCGGCAGAAGGCTTATTTATTGAAAAACCCAGCATTGTTGAGGTCGTGAAGCAACAACTCGAACAAGCCGCTACCGATACCCATGTCAGAGCCGTTCTGCTGGAGGTAGACAGTCCGGGCGGTGGAATCACGGCAAGCGACATTATCTACAACAATATTATGAAATTTAAAACCGACACGAAGAAAAAGGTTGTTGTTTACATGCAGGACATAGCCGCTTCCGGCGGATATTACATATCCTCTGCGGCCGATGCCATTATTGCGCATCCTACTACAATTACGGGAAGCATCGGGGTGATCATGCCACTCATAAATGTGGCAGAACTCATCAATCGATACGGTATAAAGGATAGCTCTATTGCATCTGGTGATATGAAAGAAATCGGATCACCACTTAAACCTATGACTCCTGAAGAAAATGCTATCTTAAAAAATATCATTGATGAAATGTACCTGCAATTTGTTAAGGTGGTATCCACAGGGAGGAGCCTGGAGATTGAAACCGTAAAGAAGATTGCTGATGGCAGGATATATACTGGCAAACAAGCCCTCGAAAATGGATTGGTTGACCAGTTAGGTTACCTGGAAGACGCTATCCGTTTGTCTAAAAAACTGGCAGGACTTACGGAAGCAACTATCATAAGATACGAAAAACATTATGGTCTGGCCGACCTGTTTGGCCTGATGTCCAGAAAGCTTTTTCAAAGCAATACCATCAAGCTTGACATCTCTCAATTGCAAGAACAGGGCAATACTAAACCTATGTATCTTTGGAATGGCCATTCAAGAAGGGAATAGTTTGCAAAATACAATACTCTATTATGCTAAAAGAATTGAGATTTACGGTTATGCTATCGCCAGATCAAAAAGATCGTCTGAGAGTTATTGCCTCAAAAGGAAAAAGCGAGATTGTCAGATTCGTAGTTCAATATGAAGCTTACATTAATGATAGTTGGAGAAATATCGTAAGATACGATACTTCACATGGTTTTGCCCATAAAGATATAATTCACCCAAATGGTACCGTAAACAAGCAACCTTTACCATTTACAGATTTTAATATCGCTTTTACTTTTGCTATGCAAGACCTCAAGATATCTTGGAAATGGTATAGAATTGCATATGAAAAGGAGTTTAAAAATGATTAACAAAAATAAAATAATTCAAAAAAATTTAGATTTATTGAATGAGTTTATGAAATATGCGTTTGAGCACCCAGAAGTATTAAATAAAATTCCGCCTGAGGCCGAACTCATTCTATTACCGACAAACGATATTAAGCTTCGTGCTGTGAATAAGAAAATGGCTAACTCTCTTAGAAAAAAGGGCAAAAAGGTTGTTGTGGTTGAGATAGCGAAGCCAAAGGCAATCGTACCTAAAATAGAATTGCTAACAGCATGATTTTTGAGGAGAACTTATGAAAGATTATTTTATCTTTTACCATTACTACTTGCGTTATTCCTAACTTCATTTTCTTATTTTGAATTAAGAAACAATGCACGATATTTTAATGACGATGAATTAATAAATGACTTGAAAAGCGTTGTTCAGATTCTTGGTAAAGATAGTGTTTCTTCAGAAGAATATAATAAACATGGAAAGTTCTGTCACGGCACATTCCAGAAAAGATTTGGTGGTTGGATGAAGGCATGTATAGCTTTTATCGATTATAAAAAGGGTGATGTTGAATTTGTAAAATTGTTAAATCCTAAGCCAAAAATGGCGGAAGGGTAATTTTTACCAGAGTTATAACAAACAATGACGATGTTGATAGAGAATCATATTCTTGGGAATTAAAGATCAATATAGGTTTATTAAATACCGATAAATGAACGATAAGATAGTTGAACATTTTTTAGAACTGATTCATCCTTGTATTGCGGACATAGAAGAAATCTACCTCTTTGGTTCACGGTGCAGGGACGATTGGCGTCCAGATTCTGACTATGATATACTGATTGTTCTTGGAAAAAAAGATAGAGTAATCATAGACAGGCTTTATGATGCTGTGATGGACATTCTTCTTTCTACGACAAAGTTAGTATCCTTAAAGATATTTACATCTTTAGAATTCAACCGCTTAAAATCTATTCCGACTCCATTTATAAGCAATGTTACGACAAAAGGTATAAAGCTTGGAATCCACAACTAAAGCATTAATAATTGGATATATGCAGAAGGCAAATAAAAAGTTAGAAGTCGCCGAGAAACTATTGAAATCGAGCGATTACGATGATGCTGTATCAAGGGCATACTATGCTGTTTTTCATGCAACACAGGCGCTTCTTTTGACTGAGGGAGAACGGGCAGAAACCCATAAAGGTATAGTTACGCTATTCGGACTTCTCTTTGTAAAGACAGGTAAATTTAGCAAGAATATTGGTAAGTCCCTTGCAAACCTGAAAGATGATAGGGAAAGTGGAGACTATGAGGTTTTCTCTTATATAGACAAAGAAACTGCTGAGACGGCAATATCTGAATCAAAAGAATTTCTGAAGGAAGCGAAGCTTTATTTAGAAGGATTAGGAATAACATTTTAGCTGATTGTTTGAAACTTTAAGACAAATCCATCTCACTCATAATTTACATATGGTACGTGTTCGTTTTGCACCTTCACCTACAGGTCTCCTACACATTGGTAATGCACGCATGGCCGTTTTCAACTGGTTGTTTGCAAAACGGCATCAGGGTGCCTTTATCTTAAGAATCGAAGATACCGATGTTGCGCGCTCTGAGAAAAAGTACATGATCCAACTCATCGAAGACCTTCACTGGTTAGGAATAACCTGGCAGGAGGGACCCGATGTGGGTGGTCAGTACGGTCCGTATTTACAGTCGGAACGGTTGCATATCTATAATGACCTCTGCCAAAAATTCTTAAAAGAAGGCATGACATATCGATGTTATTGCACCCCCGAAGAACTGGAAGAACGCAGGCGCATTGCTAAACACATGGGGAAGCCTCCTCGATACGACAATCGTTGCCGGGAACTAACGGATAAACAAAAAAGGGCTTTTGAAACCTCGGGTCTAAGATACACCATTCGTTTTAAAGTACCGGACGAATTGGTTGTGTTCGATGACCTGATTCGAGGCGCCTGTCAATTTGATATGAGTCTGACGGGAGATTTTATAATCATGAGGTCGGACGGAACACCCTCTTTCCACTTCGCTGTTGCTATTGATGACACCCTGATGAATATTACACACGTTATTCGTGGAGAAGACCATTTGTCGAATACACCGTGTCATATATTACTTTTTCATGCCTTAAAGCAAAAACCTCCACAATTTGCCCATCTGTCGCTTACCATGGGCGCTGACCGTTCCTTGTTGAGTAAACGTCACGGCGCTTTTTCTATTTCTGAATACCGCAAATTGGGTTATTTACCAGAAGGTTTACAAAACTATATGATGCTTTTGGGGTGGTCACCAAAGGAAAAAAAAGAGAAATTCAAGGTTGACGACGTTGTTGATACATTTGAGATACGCTCTATGAGTAAGGCAGCCTCCGTATTTGATCAGCAAAAATTAGACTGGCTGAGCGGACAATACATCCGGGAAGCGGACTTGGAGAGGCTCGTAATCTTAGCAATACCATACTTACAGGAGGCAGGATTTGTTTCTACGGATGAAAGTAAAATCGACCTAAGTAAATTAAAATTGATTATAGATGCTGTGAGAGGCAACATATCCTGCCTGTCTCAGATCGTCCAGGAAGTTGATATCTTTTTCAAGGATGTTGTAATCAGCGAAAATCATGTTGAATTTTTATCATCAGAGACTTCGCAGTCCATACTCTCAGCCTTTTATATGGAACTCCAAAAGCTCAACACTTTATCTCCCGAGATATTTAAGGAGGTTTTAAAGACGGTACAAAAAGAAACAAAGGTAAATGGCAAAGGACTTTATATGCCCATCCGTATTGCCTTGACTGGCAGAGAACACGGGCCAGAACTCTACAGTGTTGCCAATATCCTGGGTATCAATACGTGCAAAACGAGGATCGAACGATTTCTTTTGGTAAAAAACAAATAGACAAATCCCCCTTTTCCAAAAGAGGATTTAGTCTCTTAATAAAATTATTTTTACATTTCTGGCAAAGAATGTAGCGCAGATCCCTTCCCCGATCCAGGTCGAGGACAGGTGTGGTCTGCCTTTTGGCGGGGGATAAACCACCCGCGCTACTCTTCCGACTCGTTCGGGTTAGGAAGATAATTAAGCAAATTCGTTTTTATTCGTTACTTACAAATTACACGAAAAGATAAGATTTTAAGAAAGATAATTATGGCATTAAAATTTTACAATTCCTTAACTAAAAAAAAGGAAGTTTTTACACCTTTAAAAGAAGGCCGCGTCAATATGTATGTGTGCGGCCCTACGGTCTATGACCATCCACACATTGGGCATGCCAAGAGTTATGTGAGTTTTGACGTAATCGTCCGTTACCTCCGGTATCTTGGTTACAAAGTACGTTATGTACAGAATATTACCGACGTCGGACACTTGACCGACAATGCAGATGCCGGAGAAGACAAAATCATTAAACGTGCGCAAAGAGAACATATAGAACCGGCAGAACTTGTCGAGATATACACGAGGAGTTATTTCGAAGACATGGATGTCCTCAATAACCTGAGACCCGACATCTCGCCACGGGCTACGGCACACATCCCTGAACAAATCGAGATTGTGGAAAAGCTGATTGAAAAAGGGTTTGCCTATGCATCGAATGGTTCTGTGTATTTTGACGTACAGAAGTTTGCTGAATATGGAAAACTCTCCGGCAGAAAACAGGAGGAACTTGAAGCAGGCGCACGCATAGAAATCAACCCGGAAAAGCGGAATCCTTCTGATTTTGCACTCTGGAAAAAGGCTGAGCCAGGCCATATCATGCGGTGGAAAAGCCCCTGGGGAGAAGGATTTCCCGGCTGGCATCTTGAATGTTCTGCAATGTCTATGAAATATCTGGGAACCACACTGGATATCCACGGCGGTGGCCTTGAAAACATCTTTCCCCACCATGAGTGTGAGATTGCACAAAGCGAAGCGGCAAATAAATCACCGTTTGTCAGATACTGGATTCACAACAACATGGTCACCGTAAATGGCCAAAAGATGGGGAAATCACTTGGAAACTTTGTTACCCTCAAAGATGCCTTTACTAAGTATAATCCCCTGACTATACGATTCTTTATCCTCACAACTCACTATCGCAGTCCGCTTGACTTTAGCAATGAGGCGCTGGATGCGGCAGACAAGGGTCTTGAACGCCTTTATAACACCATCAAAAATTTGCGGGAACAAATAGATAGCGCAAAGGACGGTTCAACCCCTAGTGGTATCTACGAAAAGTTAGAACATTATAAAAAAGCATTCCTTGAAGCTATGGACGAAGACATTAATACGCCTGGCGCTATTGCCGCCATGTTTGACTTGTCAAAAGAGGTCAATACCCTGCTAAATTCTGGCCAGGAGATCAACAAAAAATGCTTAGAAGACATCGATAAACTCTACCAGGAACTAGCAGGCAATATTTTGGGGATTATCCCGAAAAGCTTTAAATCCGAACAAAAAGGGGAAGCGGACGTGCTGGATAATGTTATGCGAGTGCTCATCGATACCCGCAATGAACTGCGTAAGGCAAAACATTGGCAGTTGTCAGACTTCATCCGTAACAAACTTACTGAAATTGGCATTGCCCTTGATGATAAACCAGACAGCACAGCATGGAAAAGGATAAAGAAATGATTACACTAGAGCAGGTAAAAAATCATCCAGACGTCAAAGTATACATAAAAAAAGCAAATGAATTTTTAGGGGTCATCGGTTACACGGAACATGGGGAGCGTCATGGAAATTATGTGGCGAAGAATGCCCGTAGAATTCTGCATGATCTTGGACATGACGCAAATACATGTGAACTTGCGGCAATTGCCGGATATATTCATGACATCGGGAATGTTGTTAGTCGCCAGTCGCATCCTGCAAACAGCGCTTATCTGGCAACCCAGTTTTTAAAAGAATTGGGAATGCCTGTGGAAGATAGGGTTATAGTCATGAGCGCTGTAGGAAATCATGACGAAGGGGCATGTGATATTGTAAGCCCCGTATCAGCCGCACTCGTCATTGCGGACAAGTCCGATGTCCATCGGTCGAGGGTGCGCAGTGTAAAGGAGATTAAATTTGATATTCATGACCGAGTCAATTATGCCGTAACAAAATCCAAACTTCACATAAATATTCCAAAAAAAAAGATGATTACCTTAAAGCTCGCTATTGATAAGGAAATCTCCGATATGGTGGAATACTTTGAGATCTTTACTGCTCGCATGGTTGCCTGCCGCCGCGCTGCCAAACTTCTTGGATGTACGTTTAATGTAGAAGTCAACGGTTCTACTTAGTTTAAAACTCTACTTATGGGGCGGAATAACATATAAATCCTCATAATAAGGGTCTTTCTTTCGAAAAAACTCAATCCATGCTGATGTATCAACCAAAATATTATCTGAGTCTTTCATCTTCATGCCTAAGTTTATCCGCAGATTTTACAAACTCCATTTTGCCAGCCCATGCCTTTATTTTCTCCGTCTTCTTCAATCTTATTTCGTCCTTAATAGCCTTTACAACAGCTTCCGTTTTACTTTTTGCCTCAAGTTCTGACATTAACTCTTCTAGTAAAGATTTGGGTAATGTTATGGTAGTTCTTGACATATATTTCCTCTAGATAAATAGTGTATTTTATAGCACAGCTATTCTAAAATTATTTATGCTATATTTCAAGCTAAATTTATGTATAGGAATTTCAATCTTTTGTGATTCCCCTCTAAAAAGAGGGGATAAAGGGGTGTGTAAGTTTGCCGCAGCACCCCCCAGCCCCTCTTTCTAGAGGGGGGCTTAAAAGTCGCTGCCAAAGGCAGCCTAATTTAACTATACTTAGAGGAATCAATACCGACTCGCAAATAATTCAAATAATCTGCGATAACTCTAAAAACCAGGCGAAACTCTTTTACAGCAGATTTAGGATTTGGTGTCGTAGTAGTAAGAGATGTACCCGCAACGGTATGTTCACAATGCGGCGTTGATTGGGTTGAAGACGCCATCGCATCGAAACTAGAAGAAATCGTGAACGGTGCACGACAGAAGCATCACATAGTAGAAGTTACAACACTTCCCACTTAATAAATATCTCTGTAAAATCTTGATCGAAGAACCTGTTTAACCCTGATTTAAGGTTGTGCAAGAGAATTCGATCATAAGTAGATTGTTAAAAAAGAATCCACTTCACTAGCAAGAATAAAGACCCCAATTCGTTTCCAAACAAATAGTGGCTGTCCCTATTATGATTATTGTTTTGTATTGATTTTCAAGTTTGGTTTTGGTAAAAAACAGAAACTGTATAATAATTGTTATGTTTCAAGAAAGAGGAGGTGAAACACAATGATCACGAAAGAACTTCTAGAGGAGGCTTTGAAGCTCAAGCCGGAAGATCGCTTTACGCTTGTGGAAGGTCTAATAAGGAGTCTTGATGAGCCGGACAAGAAACTGAATGACATATGGGCCGAGGAAGCAGAAAAGAGGATCAAGGCATATAGAGAAGGGAGGCTAGAAGGCATTCCGATGGAGAAGATATTCAAGGAAGAATGATGCGCGTCATATTCACAAGGTATAGATGATAGGAAATCGCTTTTCCCTTATGGATAACACTAAAACAAAAACGAAGAAGATTGCAAACTTTTTTAATTTTTTCAGCAAAATTAAAAATCAAAGGAAGCTTTGATAATTGACAAATGAAGGTGACCCTGAGTCCCCCGTTGGTGGGAGCAGAACAAGTAAAATTTCACCGTGTCAGATAAAGGGAATGGCACCGTCCAGTTAGCGCCTCCGCCTCAGTGAGCTTATGGACAATTTAATCCGTCTGAGCTCAGAAGTGCCAATCTTGGTCCATCTAAGGCTCCATCCATTCTTGTTGATTGCCCTTTGGAGAACATAAACATACAGGCGTCATCCGTATAATCCATATAGTTCATGAACAAATCGCCATTTGGCCCATTACGACAGCTTATATGGGGAAAAGTGGGACAAGCATAATTCGCACACTTCTGATTAGGAGTATCAGCAACAAAGTCAGAGCCATCGCACCGGCTTGTACCAGGGCAATCATCACCCCAGATATGCCGAAGATTTAGCCAGTGTCCGATTTCATGGGTTGCCGTCCTTCCTTTGTTAAATGGTGCTGTAGCTGTCCCGGTATCACCAAATGCTGTATGAGTAGTAACTACCCCATCAGTTGCTGCAGGGCCCCCAGGGAATTGCGCATATCCCAGCAGTCCACCTGCTAACTTACATACCCATATGTTTAGGTATTTATCCCTCGGCCATGCATCATGTCCTCCTCTTGCGCTAAATTTAACGGCATCATTAGTCTTAAACGCTCTTATTCTTGTTTTTGTTCTTGTAATGCCGTTTGTAGGCTTACCTTCAGGGTCCCGGCAGGCAAGTGTAAATTCTATTCGTGCGTTCGCTACCAGGGGTTGAAATGCAGATGGAACTGAGGAGACGTCGGCATTTAACGCCCTGTAATCTTCGTTTAGAATACCAATCTGACTCGCAATTTGCTCGTTTGAAATATTCTGTGCGGTTGTCCTGTATACCACATGAACAACTACAGGTATTTTTATTACCTCAGTCCTTGCTACTGCCCTCATTAGATATTTGCTTGTGCGGGCCTCAATGGCCTCCAGGTTCTCCCTGTAGGTCGGAACTGTTTTCAGCAGTCTCTCATGAACTTCCGTTGTTCCACAGCTTCTTTTCTTTTCCGGGACAGCGACTGCCTGAGAATGTGCTTTGTTTGTGTAGTTTAGGAACGGTATTATGCCTAAAGAAAGTGCCACAACGATAAGAAAGAACCTCTTCATATAAACCCCCTTTCCTTAAATTAGGGTTAAGCGAATTGCAACGAGTCTTAAAAAACTCAAATAGTGTAACTCAGAACAGGAATACTCCATTACATATTTACTTTTTAATCTTTAGAAGCTCCTCAGCACAGGAAACAATGTTTATTGTATATGATGGAGTTTCTTTCCCTTCAAGATACACGAGTATTTTATCTTTCCCTTCGGCTTTACAGAGTCCTGAAGCCTTTTCTGGACGGTCGGTAGGGCCTATCCGATACTGAATAAATTCCCCATTTTCTTTAATCTCAAATCCAAACCTGCCCCTCGCTGGAGGAAACTTGTAATTACTGGGTCTGAAAACTTTTACATCTGCTGTATCTTCTTCGTGTGAATGTATCCAATGTTTGAAAATCTCTTTTGGTAGTTCATTAGTGCACCCAGTACTTGTGATATTAAAGATTACAACTGAAGAAAGGAGTAAAGAGTTTACGATCTTCATGGTGCCATCCAAATCTTTCTAAGCATAGATGATAGGAAATTGCTTTTCCCTTATGAATAACAAGTTAAACAAAAACGAAGAAGATTTCAAGCTTTTTTAATTTTTTCAGCAAAATTAAAAATCAAAGGAAAGAGAAGTGGGAAAGAACGGTGTGAAATTATAGTGGGGAGCGAAGGGGGGGGTCAAGCGTTGACGAGAAATGTCAATCATACATAAAAGTAAAATCAAGACACACCCCTTACCCCTCTTGGTAGAGGAGTATCTAATACACCCAAACCTTTTGGGTGACCCTTCGACAAGCCCAGAATGCCTTCAATAAGGCATAGTGGGACTTCCTGTTGGCTAAGTAGTTATAAAATTTCTAATAGCCTCTGAAAGATAGATTAATTGATCTAAGTTCAAGGTTTCCCCCCGTACTCGTTCATCCAATTGCATGCTTTTTATAACCCCTTTTACGTGATCCCTCGAAATATTAGATAATTTCAACTGTTCCAGACTATTGAGCAAAGTCTTACGCCGTGACGTAAATATGGCATAAATGATTTTTTTAAAAAAAGGATAATCCGTTATCCTGCCTGTATATTTCTCTTTGTTTACAGATATCTTCACAAGGGCAGAATATACCTCTGGCCTCGGCCAGAATACATGAGGAGATAAGGTTTTTACCACCTCTACTTCTGAAAACAGTTGAGTAATAATTGATAAAATGCCGTATTCCCGTGTGCCTGGCATTGCGGCCATGCGTTCCGTAATTTCCTTCTGAAGCATCAGCGCCATTAATTTAATAGGTAAGTTACCCTCCAAAAGATTAATGATTACCGGCGTGCTGATATTGTACGGCAAGTTGGAAACTACTTTTATGTGAGATTGATCATGTTCCTTGAGCCAGTTGAGCATTTTTGAGGGAATATCGGGATTCAGTTCGTGCTTTGTCTTTAAAATATCTGCATTAATAATGGTAACATTTTTATACAATTTGAGAATATCAGATGCCATTTCAAATAACTTCCTATCCACCTCGACCGTAAACACATGCCGACTTCTCTCCGCCAGTAACCTCGTCAATCCACCAGTCCCCGTACCAATCTCCAGGACAACGTCATCTTCTTTGAGATCGGCAATATTTGGAATAGATAATAAGGTATTTTGATCGATGAGGAAATTTTGGCCAAACCGTTTATTAGGTGAAATTCCTCTTTGGCTGAAAATCAGCTTCAGTACGGCTGGTGTGTGTGGAATAAATTTTATTTCTTTTTGTGGCATGAGTTTAAACGAATATTTTAAGTGTATTCACCGCAGAGGCGCTGAGAACGCTGAGAAAAATTAAGGGTCAGAGTCAAACCTTCATTGTTCATTAGCCCCGTTACCTCACCCTGATTTCTTTGCTTTGGCAGTGACAAGCTCACATCTTAAATCTCAAACAATTGATATTTTTCACAAATAAATGCTGTTGACAATTTTATATGCTATACATATTATTGCATTTAAGAAATACGTTATGAGTAATAGCAAGGTTTTTGCAAAACCGTAAACAAGAAGTATACACTCAAATCACTCAAAATAAAAGGATGGCAAATGAAGATAATGAAATTTAGTGCGATTAGCTGCTTACTGGCTTTTGTCGTTATCAATGGCGTGATGCCGGCACTTACTATTGCAGGGGGGCTGATTGATATGGGTTATGGTAGTAGAGGTGGAAGTATGCTGTCTGCATCAATACGTTCAAAAGAACCTATACAGCCAATTCCAATCAGCTTTGACGACGACAGGGCAAAGATAGAATTAGGAAAGAAATTGTTTTTTGAACCCAGATTGTCCAAATCCGGTTGGATCAGTTGTAATTCGTGTCATAACCTCTCAACAGGCGGCGCAGATAATTTGCCAAGCTCTATCGGACATAAATGGCTGTTTGGCCCGATAAACTCGCCTACTGTCCTGAATGCAAAATTCAATCTGGCGCAATTCTGGGATGGGCGTGCAAAGGATTTGAAAGAGCAGGCAGGTGGACCCATAGCCAATCCTATGGAAATGGCTGCAACCCATGAGCTTGCAGTGAGTGTATTGCAATCAATACCAGAATATGTGGGATGGTTTAAAGAAGTTTATGGGGATGAAAAAATTGATATTGACCGTGTCACTGATGCGATTGCGGCATTTGAAGAGACATTAACCACACCAAACTCAAGATTTGATTTGTGGCTCAGAGGCTATGATAGAATTTCCCAATCGGAAGAGGAAGGATATGCTCTATTCAAGGATAAAGGTTGTATAGACTGCCATAACGGTTTTGGTGTAGGAGGAAACTCTTTTCAGAAATTTGGAATTGTAAAACCATACGACAAAGACACCCAGACTCTCGGCAGATACAACGTAACAAAAAATGAGAAAGATACATACGTATTCAAAGTCCCACTGCTAAGGAATATTGCCCTCACGGCGCCTTATTTCCACGATGCAAGCACATGGAATTTGAGTGAGGCAGTGAACGTAATGGCAGAATATCAACTGGGAATAACGCTTACTGAGGATGAAACGAACAAGATTGTTGCATTTCTACAGACCTTAACAGGAGACCAGCCTTCAATTATTTTTCCGATTCTACCGCCATCAAATGAAAACACTCAGAAGCCAAATCGGAATTGATTTTGTGCTGTTGTTCTGTCCCCTTTGTTCCGTGCAGTCAAATATTTGTCGAAGGAGTGCTGAACGAGGGGATTTCGTGGGATGTTTGACACGAACAGATTTTTTAAAAAAGTACATTTAAGGTCAATAATAATCACAAATCAAGATGCGACCGCATTCACCCCACCATGCTTAATTTTGTAGATTCCTTTTTTTCTTGGGACTACCGTGCGAACGGTCTGGGACATGAGCAAATCTTAACTATTTTTAAAACAAAATCAATAATTAAATATGTTGTCTCTGGAATTACATGGCGACATTAATTTTATACCGCTATTATTTCAACCATTTTCCATTCCTGAGATTTTTGGGAAACGTGCCATAAATCGTAATTTTGCTGCAAATTTAGCCACAACTGAGGCGTTGTGCTAAATGCCTTTGATAGACGCAGCGCCATATCTGGGGTAATTGAACCATGTTCATTAACAATCCTGGATAGTGTTTTTCTTGAAACTCCAAGTGATTTTGCAAATTCTGAAACTGTCAAATTCAGAGGCTCTAAATAATGTCTTTTCAATATACCGCCTGGATGTGTTGGAGGTCTAGTTCTCATTTCTCAATTCTCCTAATGATAATCTATATAATCAACATTGTACGCATCGCCTTCTTTAAAATTAAAAACAATCCGCCAATTTCCTGATACTTTTACTGCCCATTTACCCTTCATTTTACCTTTAAGCTGATGTAAGTCAGAACCAGCATATTTCATATCTCTTATGGAAAGATCGAGAGGTCAAGTCTTTCTTCTTGAAAGTGTGTTGCAAAGGCAACACAAAAATAGGTTCTACGCTTTTGCCATCTTCACAGCCATCTTAATGGCCTCTATCATGGAACGCGGGTCAGCAATACCCTTGCCTGCAATATCATAGGCAGTACCGTGGTCGGGCGATGTGCGAACAAACGGGATTCCCAAGGTAATATTCACCCCGGTTTCAAAGGCATGTAATTTCAGAGGGATTGCGCCCTGATCATGATACATGGCAACGACCACGTCATACGCACCCTTCAATGCCTTATAAAATACGGTATCTGCAGAGACCGGGCCATCACAGTGAATTCCTTTCTTCCTCGCCTTTTCAATAGCAGGAACAATGATCTTCCTCTCTTCATCCCCGAAAATCCCTTCCTCGCCTGCATGCGGGTTTAAACCACAGACAGCAATCCTGGGCTTTTTAAGTCCAAAATGTCGTTTGAGTCCTTCATTACAGATATTTATTGTTCCCAAAATACCCTCTGGGGTAATTGATTGCGGAACGTCTTTAATGGCAATGTGTGTGGTTGCAAAGGCCACCCTCAATTTCCCACCCACCATCAGCATAACAACGCGCTCAACGCCGGAAAAGGTGTGGAGCATTTCTGTATGCCCTGGATAACCATATCCACCTAGATGGATGGCCTCCTTGCAAATCGGCGCCGTTACAAGGGCATCAATGTGCTTGTTCATGGCAAGATTGATCCCCTTAATAACACACTGGACTGATAATTCCCCGCCTTCAGCAGTAGCCCTCTTCAGCTTCATAAGACTTGACTTAAATTCACCTGTGGGCAGTAAGAAGACGGATGTTTTTAAGCCCTCAATATCAGAAATATGAGATATCGTCGAATATTTTACGGGAATGTTCAATGCCCTTGCAGTCTTGTCAAATACGCCTTTATTGCCGATAATTACGTACCTGGCGATCTTCCTGATTGCAGGAGATTTTAAGGCCTTCAAGATAATTTCAGGCCCTATCCCGCAAGGGTCGCCCATCGTAATCCCGATGAGCAATTTAGATTTTTTACTTTTTTGCATAAATGTCTTTGAAATCAAATACAGCTAAAAATATATTTAACTTTGCGTGTAAATAGTAAGTACGCTCAGGCGATTAGTTAAATTTGTTTAAGTCTATTTGTGATTAATTCCCAGTTGTTCTTTCGGCTTCTATCGTCATCATTGAAATATTTTATGTCCAGCCATCTGAAACTTACTTCTTTTCTTTGTCCACCATCTTCTTTTTTAAGAATCTCTCTGCTGGTTCAATCTTGCAGATTGAACCGTACAATTTAAACCGAACGCAAGCCATATATCCTTTATCCCATTTCACACGGACAAACAAGTTTGTCCATGCCACCCTTTCTTGTTTATGCTGTTTATTAAAACCCCTGTTCAGTTAATTGTTCCCGTGTCATACCACCACCAACATCTTCTTTTTTAAGAATCTTTTTAACCCACTTACCTAGCATGTCAATCTCGATATTCACCTGATCCCCTATTTTCTTGTGTCCCAGGGTAGTCGAAGTTAATGTATACGGAATCAATGCCACAGAAAAAGTACCATCTGTTACATTGACAATCGTAAGACTGATGCCATCCACGGCGACAGAACCCTTTTCGATCATCATGTCGGTAAATCTCTTTTCGACCGAAAAGGTCATTGTACACTGGTTTTCATGTTGTTTTTTTTCTTTTATATTGCCTATTCCGTCCACATGTCCTGTAACAAAATGACCACCTAATCTGTCTCCTACCTTCAACGCCCTTTCGATATTAACTTTCTCCGCATTCCGTAATTTTCCTAACGTAGTTTTTGTAAGAGTTTCACTGGATACATCAAAACCGACAACAGTACCTTTAGCTTCTTTTACCGTGAGGCATGCCCCATTAACGGCAATACTTTCCCCAAGCTTAAGGTTTTCGGCTAAATCACCAATATCCAAAA
>JANLHY010000441.1 GCA_024653795.1 Candidatus Brocadiaceae bacterium
CACAACTTTAGCTCACTTCAAACTTTAGGCACTTTTAACTTTTTATGACACGAAGAAAAACTTACAAAAAAAAGAAGTTTTTACAGGGTAATACTATAAAACGCATCTGTGTGTTTTGTGGTTCCAATCATGGCGCACGTTCTGCATATACCGATGCCGCCCAACAATTGGGGGAAGCCCTCGTATCACAGGGAATGGGACTCGTCTACGGCGGAGGCAGTATTGGCCTGATGACAATCGTTGCAGACGCTGTTCTAAAAGAAAAGGGAGAGGTTATCGGTGTGATTCCACACGCCCTATCTTCTAAAGAGTTTGCCCACAATGGCCTGACGGAACTCCACCTGGTATCAAGTATGCACGAGCGAAAGGCCATGATGGCGGAGTTATCCGATGCCTTTATTGCAATGCCAGGCGGGTTCGGCACCCTCGATGAGTTTTTCGAGATTATTACCTGGGCGCAACTGGGACTGCATACAAAGCCGATTGGCTTACTCAATGTCGGAGGGTATTTTGACTTGCTCCTGAAGTTCGTAGATTATATGTTACAGGAACGTTTCATCTCAACAGAACATCGTCAACTGATTATAACGTCTCATGACCCGGAAGAACTTTTGTTGGCGCTCATCCGTTATAAACCATCTCAGCAGATTCCCAAAGTGATTGACTGGAAAGAGACATAGCGCTGCATAGCCGCAACCAAAATAACCTCCCCGTTATCCCATAAATTCAAAATGGATTATAACTTCACCGTCAGTCCCTGAGCCATCTTGATTTCCACGGCGTGATTGACCGTCCACGCCGTACGGTGTGTTACCACATCTATCAGGGTGCTGGCTGAAGGCAATCCTGTCCCGCTCTTTTTAACACCGCCAAATGGCAAATGCACCTCAGCGCCAATCGTGGGCAGGTTCACATATCCCAGACCATATTCACAATCATCCCGTATCCTCCTTGCCTTCCGGAAATCCTCAGTTATCACTGCGCAGGAAAGACCGTAGTCCGTATTATTATGCACCTCTATTGCCTCGTCAATACCTTTTACGGGAATGATTGCCACATGCGGCCCAAATACCTCCTCACGGAGCACACGGCTCTTTGGGTTGTTTTCCATGCGATATACAAAGGGAGACATAAAATAACCCTTTTTGTGCAACTCGTCAGTAAGTCTTCCACCATCCAGCAAAACCTTTGCCCCCTCCTTTTTCGCCAGCTCGTTGTATCGGGCAATCTTTTCTGTTGCGGACTGGTTGATCACAGGGCCCATAAACACATCTTCCTCCAACGGATTTCCAATCTTTATTCTTTTCGTTGTCTCAACAAATCTCTTTTCAAATTCGCTTAATACTTTTTCATGCACAATCAAACGACTTGCAGAGGTACAACGCTGTCCCGATGTCTTAAAGGCGCTGATAATGGCCGCATTCACGGCAATATCCAGATTGGCATCATCAAGGACGATCAGGGCATTCTTTCCTCCCATCTCGCAGGCGCACATCTTGTCGTGAAATCCAGCAACTATCTTTTTTATATCAGACCCCACATCGTTAGAGCCCACAAACAACACCACACGGGTATCCGGATGTTTTACCAATAAATCCCCGCAACCGCCGTGTAAAACGTTGATAACACCCGGGGGGAATCCCGCTTTATGTGCATACTCAGCAATCTTATTTGCAGTACACGCTGTTTCACGGGAAGGCTTGAGGATAACGGTGTTTCCTTCCACTACCGAAGGGCAGATGAGCCACAAGGGAATGGCAAATGGAAAGTTCCATGGTGTAATTGCCGCAACAACCCCTTTTGGTTTCCTGCGCAGGAATGCATCTTTTTCAGGAATCTCAGAATCAATCACGTCGCCGTGAGGCATCCGTACCGTACCAAATACGTATTGCACCATATGGATGCCTTCTGTCACATCGGCACGACCCTCAACAATTCCCTTTCCACATTCTTTCGTCACCAAGCGGGAAATTTCTTCCCGGTCTTTTTTAAGTAACTGAACGAATTCATCAAAATATTCACCCCGCTTGATACGAGATAATCTTCTCCATCCGTCATAGGCATCTTTTGCGGTGCTGACGGCATTATGTACGTCAGTTTCAGAAGAAAGTGGAAACGTCCCCAACACCTCGTCTGTATTGGCAGGATTCCGGCTTTCAAATGTTTCACCAGAAGCACCATTTACAAATGCCCCATTGATGTAATTTTTCCCTTCCATAGTTCTTTGCCCTCGCAGTTAAAATGTTTGCAGAGGATTTATCTTTAATCAATTAATAGAAGTTAATCACTCTTATCGAAATATTATCTGCAATAATCTCAGGCATTTTATTCTTTCCAGTAGTCCTTTGAAACCTTGTAACCCTTTGCCAGATATGTTTCGCAGGCATCTATAATTTTTCCAGCTTCTTCCAAATCCTCTTTCGCAATATCAGCGTCAAGACAGCTTTCAATATCATAATCTCCTATTTGTCGTCCATTAAACAATTTTTCTATTACTTTTGTAAATGAAGCAGGAAACTCCTTTGATTTAATAAACTCTTTGTTAAAAGCCCCTAAGGTCTGTCCGTGCGATGAGAAATGTAATCCCTTCGATAGCAATACAGCGGAAATGGCATGAAATACCGCATAATAAGAACGGGAAACAGAGTCATCATATCGTTCATTATCAAAATCTATCCGGGCTGTTTTCAATTTTTCACGAGCCTTTGAGAGCATCGCCTTTATAACATCAATTTTACCCATTGGCTTCATAATTCCACTCCCTCTTTTAATATATTCAGCCCTATGGGAAATCTTTTTTTTCTTTCCCATTCTTTTTCATCACAAACGATACACCCTATTAAGGCATAATATTTATTCATTATTTCAACGCTTTCATCCAAAACCATTTCCTGAAAATCTTTTTCTCTTTTATCAAGAACAATTAAAATGTCATAGTCCGATCCCTCATAAAAATCACCCCTTGCGCGTGAGCCGAATAAAATTATTTTCTTGAGATGCTTTTTAAGTCTTCTTCTTACGCGTTCAGCAAATTCAACAGAAATCTTATCTGCTCCGTTTCGCTTCATAGTCCTCCTCCCTTTCGGCTGCAAGAGATATTTCTGAAGGCAAGCCTGTTCCCTTTTTAACGACTTCAGGGACAAGTTTATATTTTTAGCAGCCCATTCATCGTAAAGTTTAGCATAAATCAATTTGAAGTAAAGAGTTTTAAAGTCATATTGCAAGGGAAAATAATAAAAGTGTTTTATTTTAAAATTATTTTCTGATATTCTGTGAATCTATGAAAGTACTTGGTATAGAAACGTCTGGGAATGTCGGTGGTGTTGCCATTTGCGAGAATAAGCACATAATCATTACAAGGGACTTTGGGGCCGGCATGCAGCACGGCAAAGAATTGATCCCTGCCATCAGAACAGCACTTCACGAGATCGGCTGGAAGCCAGGAGACATCGACCTGATTGCGGTCAATGTGGGACCCGGCTCATATACAGGGCTGCGCGTGGGTGTGACCTGCGCAAAGACACTGGCTTACGCTTTAAATAAACCCGTTATCGATGTGCCCATATTCGACATTATAGCTGAAAATTATGCAATAGGTTCCATCCCCATATGTCCCATCATCGATGCCAGGCGAAACCATGTCTACGCCTGCATTTACAAACTTGAAGGTATTCAGAGAAAAAGACAATCTGAGTTTCTGGTGATTCGCCCGGAAAAACTTTTATCTATCCTGCCACGCCCTGTAATTATCTTTGGGGATGGCGTTGTGCCTTATAAAGGCATATTTCAACAAAAAGATATCATCATCGATGAGATAGCACATGTGAATCCAAAAGCAGAATATGTAGCCATATTGGGTGAAAGGATGTATGAATCAGGACATCGGTGTGAGATTGACAAATTACTGCCTCTTTATTTACGACGGGCAGAGGCCGTTGAAAAACAGGAAGGCAAGAAATGACGGTTATTTTTTATTTCATCATGATTTAACGATTCTTAGCCTTTTCAAGAGAAAGTGGCGGCACGGGAAGTGTTTCTTCAACCCGCTGTATTCCCTCTTTACTCTTCGACCATATTACACTAATAGCCGATATAATAATTACACGTGATCTTTCGTATGTCATTAACATCTTAAAAATAAAATACAACTTTAGCATAATTATAAGAGTTAAAGGAGATGCCAAAAGGAGCGCCTTAGTCTTTGACGTCTCTACGGCAAGATACTGGCTTCCTATGGTTATTAACAAGGCCATTGTCGAGAAGGTAGCAAGGAGAATGAGCCCTGTCTTTACCGACATACAAACAACGGCACAATTCATGAAAACAGACTTATGTTCTTCCTTAAAATTATTGATACATGCAACCAACTGTCGTATC
>JANLHY010000443.1 GCA_024653795.1 Candidatus Brocadiaceae bacterium
CCTACCACAGTCCAGTCCCTCATACCAAAGTGGAGTTTCTCTCCCATACCGCATCCCCTGAATCTCCTCGTTATATTTTCTCCCGCAATAACCTCGTAAGAGCCGGTTTTCGGCATCCGACCTTCAATGAGTTTTACCTGAGGACGTAAAAGGAGTGATTGTTCATTGATTCCCCTGATGGTAACGTTAGAAGGTTTTTCACTCCGTCTTTTCGGTAAGTTTATTATAACCATCAATTCTTTAGCGGCCAGTCTCCGGCCGTTTTGTCCAATTGCTATTTCAGGCTGGGTTTCAGCGATGGATGCCTGGTGTCTATCTATTCCGCTTTGCACTTCGGTAGTTGAGGCGCGACGGATAACTATCACGTTATCGTATGAGCCGGTATCTACAAGGGTTTTACGGAGTCCCGCAGCAAGCATGAGAATGGTAGCAAAGACGAAAACAACGAGCGCCATCCCGGAAGCCGTCAGGGTTGTTGTAAGTCGTCGTGTTAAGAGATTCCGGAAACTATATGATAGCGGTATCCTCATTTATCCTATTTTCCTCAAACCTTCGGCAATCCGAATATTTACGGCATGCCATGTTGGAAAGGCCGCCGCTATCAAACCTACGAAAAAAGAGGCTGCTACGTCAAGAAGGAGCGTCATTGCCGATACATCAAATACCGGAAAGTAATTGCCCATGGTATTACCAAAATACTCCGCACCGGGGAATGTGAGTATGATACCAAGCACGCAGCCAGTCATGGTTATGACAAGGGATTCACCAAAGATAAGTATGGCAATATGCCAGCCGCCGAACCCAAGTGTCTTCATGATGGCGTATTCCCCTATCCTCTCACGCGCAGTCATGGCCATGGTATTGGCAACGACAGCCATGATGATAATAATTACCATAAAAGAAACCAGTTGAATTACCGTGACGATGGCCTCGGTCATGGAAACAAAACTCATCTGAAATGCCTTTTCGGTCTCGGTGAGTGTTTCGGCAAGCGAGTTTTTAAACGTCTTATCTACTGCCTCAGATATCTCAGCGGCCCGGTCAGGGTTGTCTATTGCAATGATGTAGACGCCTGTCTGATCAGCCCGCCTCGGCGTGGTCTTTTTCAGGCGTTCATTGAGATAGTTCCAGTGAAAGAATAATTGTGTTTCGTCCGCGCTCTTTTCCGCGCCGTAGTATATGCCCCGAAGCACGAATTCCCACGTGCCGGGGAAGATGGTTCCTTTTAAGATTATAGTATCGCCGACCTTCCACTGGAATCGTTCGGCGACCTTACGGCCGGCTATGGCAGACTTGCGATCCCTGATGAATGCGGTTTTCTGGTCATCAGGCAATAGATACTCCGGGTATAGCTCCAGGAACGTTTTTGGCTCAACAGCAAAGTTTGGAATAAAGTTTTTTTCCGATATATAGGTGCCATTGAACCATATAGCATACGAAACACCTTTCACTCCTGGGATTTGCCGTATCTTTTCCTTATAAGAAAGGGGGAGAGAGAAGACAAGGGAAATTGAATTTCTGGTGATGAGACGGGCTGAAGAAGACGACTCCACACCTGAATACCATGCGCTAACCAGCGTCCTCAGTATGCCAAACGCCAGGATTGCAATGGTGATACCGAGGATGGTGAGCGCGGTGCGCAGCTTGTGGCGCAGTGCGTTTCTGAAAATGAGCTTAAGGATGTGCATTTAAAATGCCTTTTTCAAGCTTTCTGATAATATGCGCCCTTTCCGCCGCATGAGGGTCATGGGTAACCATAATAATCGTCTTGCCAAATTCCTGGTTTAAACGTGCCATAAGTTCCAATATTTCCTCCGCAGAAACCCTGTCGAGATCGCCAGTCGGCTCGTCTGCTACCAGCAGTGTCGGATCGGTGACAATCGCACGGACTATGGCAACACGCTGCTGCTGACCGCCTGATAACTGAGAGGGGTAATGAGACATTCGATCGGCAAGGCCAACCATCTGGAGCACCATTTCCACATGCTCTCGCCTTTCCTTTCTCGAAAGCCCTGTTAAAAGAAGCGGGAGTTCCACATTTTCGAATGCAGTGAGTACGGGGATCAGGTTGTAAAATTGGAAGATGAATCCCACGTTGGCAGCCCGCCAGCGGGCAAGTTCGGTTTCCGTCATCGAGGTAATGTCTAACCCGCCAACCATTATAGTACCATTATCCGTCTTATCTATGCCTGCGATGAGATTTAATAAGGTGCTCTTGCCAGACCCTGAAGGTCCCATTAATGCGAGGAACTCGCCTTCCGGTATATCAAAATTGATATTCTCCAGGACTGGTATGACCTGAATCCCGCGG
>JANLHY010000449.1 GCA_024653795.1 Candidatus Brocadiaceae bacterium
GAACCGGACTTGATGAAAGAGATATATTGTTTGATCTTTTGTTTCGGGAACGAACTATTAAGAATAAGGATGGCAGGTTGTTTTTTACTTAAAAAAACCTTAAGTTGAGTATCTTTTTTGAGTGTTTTGATGTGGCCGGTGGGTAATACAAATTTCTTGAGCTTGGGTAGATCGTGCTGAGTACTATCACTAATGAGGAACAGGGGTTTCATAGAAGCCTTACTTCCTCTTGGAAAAGTTTGGTGCATTATCTCTTATTATCATTTTCAGACAGTATTGTAGATAAATTATACAAATTTCAGTAAAGATGTCCACTAAATATTTATTTGTGTATGGAATGTTAAACCTAGCCCTGCCTGCTTGTGCGATGCACGCAGACAGTCCGGAGATGAACGAATGTAGCCACAGAGGGGCGGCCTGTTTGTAGAAATAGAATCAAAACACCCCAAAAGCTCCGTAGGAGCGACCTGATGTGAACTATGAGATGCAATTTGTTTGACAAATAAAATAAACAGGTCGCTCCTATGGAGCTAAATACCTTAATTCGTATTCAATGATACAAACAGGCCGCCCCTCCGGGGCTAAAGAAAAACAAACAACCTTGCATTGACAACTTGAACTTGCAAGTTTGAGTCCGCCGATCACGTAACCCAACCGTAACTTAAAAATAGGTACCAATTCGGCTCACCGCAAAGAACGCTGAGACTTCGTCGTGAGCTCAGTCGAACGATCACAGAGGTTGTTAGAGGATAAGCAGAAACATTCTGCGGAATTTTCCCCTCCCCCTTTATCCCCCTCCGCGAGGGGGACAGGGGGAGGAATCCGCTTTTCTCTGCGTTCTCCGCGCCCTCTGTGGTGAACTATTACAAAAATTTGAATTGAAGCTTTAAGCCAGCTATCCATCTTTTACCTTTGATTTTACCATCCTTTCATGTTATAAATTGCAAATTCTTTAAAGCCCGATAACCGTGAAAATAGACTATTTCAGCATTTTAAAGTACTTAATATCTACCAAGTATCGACATGGGCAATACCGCAAAGGTCATTCACCTTCAAATCAAACCCACACGCGGTGCGCCTATGCAGTCGGTGAGCATGGTAGAAGCTGTAGCAGAACAGGGACTGCGCAACGACTCGCAGTTTGGCCATTCGAAGCGCCAGGCGCTCATCATCGAGCGTGAAACACTAGAAGAATTCGGCCTACCGATTGGTGATGTTCGCGAAAATATCACGGTGGAAGGAATCAAGCTCGCAGGTTTACCAGCCGGAACGCGCATGCAAGTGGGCCGTGCCCTGTTAGAAATTACCATGGATTGCACACCGTGTAAGTTCATTGAGGCCAAGCGCCCGGGACTGCGGGATCAGATGGTAGGTCGTAGGGGCACGCTATTCAAGGTAATCGAGGGAGGAGAAATCAAGCTGGGAGACGAAGTGCGAATTGTCGCCTGA
>JANLHY010000453.1 GCA_024653795.1 Candidatus Brocadiaceae bacterium
GAGAAAAAGATCATCAAAGAGGTTCAGGATATTAATGCGAAGATAGATCACGCCCGTATCGAGGAACAAGCAGCGCAACGGGAAGGAAATTTGGAGAAGGTAGCTGAGATACGTTATGGACTTATCAGAGAATACGAACAGAAACTGAAACAAAAGCATAAGGAATTACAAGAATTACAAAAGGACAAGTCACTCCTTAAGGAGGAAGTTGATGCCGATGATATTGCCGTGGTTGTCTCCAAATGGACGGGAATTCCCGTTACACGCATGCTGGAAGGCGAGAAGGAAAAGCTCTTGAAAATGGAAGACCGGCTCAGGGAAAGGGTAGTTGGCCAGGAAGAGGCGATCAGGGCAGTTTCTAACGGTATCCGCCGCGCCCGTGCAGGGATCCAGGACCCCAATCGCCCTATTGGTACATTCTTATTCCTCGGTCCAACCGGAGTTGGCAAAACTGAGCTATGCAAGGCGCTGGCTACATTCCTGTTTGACAATGAAAATGCTATGGTGCGCATCGATATGTCTGAGTTTATGGAACAGCACTCAGTGGCCAGGCTTATCGGCGCTCCTCCTGGATATGTGGGTTATGAAGAAGGTGGCCGCTTAACCGAGGCAATTCGAAGAAGGCCTTATTCGGTAATCCTGTTTGATGAGATAGAAAAGGCACATCGTGACGTATTTAACATATTACTGCAGGTCTTCGATGACGGCCGATTAACAGACGGACATGGCCGCACGGTGGACTTTAAAAATACCATTATTGTGATGACTTCCAACATTGCCAGTCAGTGGATACAGGACCTTACTAGCCCTGAAAATGAGGAAGAACTGAGGAGTCGCGTTAAGCAAGCATTAAAAGAGGCATTTAGGCCAGAGTTCCTCAACCGTATAGACGAGACGATCATATTCCACGGTTTGTCGAAAGAATTTATAAAACAGATTGCTGATATACAATTGAAAGACCTCCAAAAGCGTTTGGCCAAACATAACTATCGGTTGACAGTTACCAATAGGGTAAAGGAAAAATTAACAGAGGAAGGTTTTGACCCTCACTTCGGCGCCAGGCCGCTGAAGCGTGTAATCCAGCAAATGATTGAGAATCCACTTTCCATTGAAATACTGGAAGGAAAGTTCACTGAAGGATCGGAAATTAACGCTGATATGAAAAATGGAAAGGTTGTCTTCTCCACAAGTGAACCGACGGCTATATAGTAGTATCTTCTCAAAAATATTTTGACACTTTTAGCAAAAAATGTAGCGCCGATCCCTTGTGGTCGGCATGAGCCTGCCCCGTACTTGATACGGGGGCGGGGGATAAACCACCCGCGATACGGATTCCGACTCGTTCGGGTTGGGATATTATAGGAATAAAATATGAAATCTGGTGGCACAGGCTTCCAGCCTGTGAAAGAATTTAGAATTTACAGAAGATAAAAAGTTACTCTGCTAATCAAATCAATAAAATGCACAATTTTATATTTTTATTATGAATGAACACCGATTGGTCTTTTTTTTAAATTGGAGCAAATTAATGAATAAACGAATGTTTAATTTTAAATCTGTATTTCATACACTCCTGTTTACACTAACCTTATTTACGTTTTCAACAAACTCTCACGCAGGTGACAGCATCAAAAAGATAACACTTTCGGAATTGAAGACAGCGCTGGAGAACAATAAAGGCAAGATAGTGATTCTCGATCTGTGGGCAACGTGGTGTCCCCCTTGCAGGAAAGAAATACCCGGATTCATCAATCTTTACAATAAATATCTGGGTAAGGGCGTGGAGATACTCGGCATCGCCTTTGACGAAAATGGATCCGAAGTGGTTCCACCATTCATCAAAAAAATGGGCATCAATTATCCTGTTTATCTCGACGGCGGCGATATCGCCCAGGCATACGATTTACATGCGTACCCAACTACCATCATTTATGGCAAGGATGGTAAAGTGGCCAACAAACACATCGGCTTTGTGTCGGAAAAGGAATTTGACGATAAGATTGGAGAATTGTTAAAGAAATAATAAACAAATTATATAGAGACAGGGCATTGCCTTGTCTCTACAGTCTTTTAATATTGTTATAATTTCCTTTTATCAAATTTTATAACATTTGCAAACAGCGCTTTGCTAAAAGTCAGTGCCACCCGCACAGCGGGTGGCTTAGCTCAGGAATTAAGTATAGAGCCTCCGCATAAACTAAAAAATCAATCATCAAAAAGCAAAAAGGTACGTTGAAAAGAAACGGAGAGAACTCCACAGTGAAGGCAAAAAGGCAAAAAAACACTTTGGCTTTTTACCCCCTAATCGCAACGGCACTTTCCCGGGTGCTATGCTCTCCGGAGACACGCCTGATGGTCGCGCCTTTTCAATCCCCATTTTCGCGGGGACAAGTTTTACCCCGAATAAAATGTCTTCTCGCATCTCACTCTCTGCCTGCATCGTTACCCGCGAAAAGAGCAATCTCTGCCTCGCTTCCTCTTTGGACTCTACCGCTTCTTCCTCCCGGTCATCGCCTCGTTTTTCCCACTCCCTGTCCTGCTTCTGGTTAAATTCATACAACGCATCATAATACTTCACTCCAAATTCCCGGTATCTTTCCCATGGGAAATGGTATAATACCTGAAACCATTCCGCATCGGCTGTATTCAGCAGATATATGTCGGCTTCGTGAATAATATGAAATAACGGTTTTTGCTGGCTTTCATTCCTCAACAATGGTATCATCTTTTTTGTGCCCTCCCTTATATGGTATTTCGTTTTTTTGCCTGCTTTATTATACAAGATGGGCACTGCTATTCGGAGTCGCCAATAGTATAGTACAGAGAGCATAAACTTGAGAGAGGGAAGGGGCGATACCTGCGTTATATTTCTGAAGGAGGGAAGGAATGAGGGGATTGAGACATACTTGAAACCCCGGAGAAGATTCGGAAATTCTTAGGGAAACTATATCAGAATGCCAAGCAGGAGACTGCGAAAGCCTCTGGAAGAAGATGATTGGAAAGCCGTAGAATTCAGAATTCTGTAGTTGACCTAAAGAAGCAGTCCCTCACGACAGAGACAATTGTGCCACATAAACCCAGGATGCAAAGACCTGCCCCCGGAATCGCAATAAACGAAAGGGTCTCTTTGGCAACGCTAGTGCTTCCCAGTCCGGGAGCCGCAAGCCCGGCGAAAAGCCAAAACAGTGAATAGATAAAAACGCCCGAACCAAAAGCGAGTGCGCTTAGCTTTGCGAGCATTCCCAGACGGCATAGAAGAATAAGTGCCAGGATAGATCCGATGGCCGCGGCTCCAATGGCTCCTCCGTGGAGGTGCGCCCTCTTCAAGTAATCCCATGACTTCTTCACTATGGCATCTTTCGCCGCAACATCTCCTTGATAAACAGACTGCAAGACGGCGGTTCCGGAATCGTCCAGGTGTTTCTTGATCGAGCTTTCCGCAGCGCCAAAGACGCCTCCCAGGACGAAGCCAAACAGAACTGCCAGCAGCGAGAGACAAAGTCCCGCTGCAATAGATTTGGGAACTGGTCGCAAATGAGTGTTCATTATTCGTGGTCTCTCCTTATGGTTCGCATTGGGGATATTGGCCTAACGTCCAAAGTCAGCTGCGGCTTTAGACATCCGATGGAATGATTTGTTAGGCAGTCTTATGGGATATTAATTCCTTGTCCAATTCAAGTGTATAAGACAAAATTGTTTTAATATCTACCTTTTCAGAGGCATTCAGGATTTCAATGCCTACTATTTTCCCTTCCGATGTTGTGTCTAAGTTGATTCCTTCAGAAATTTCTATAACCCCTTCTGGTTTCTTATTTCCTAACTTTATATATAATGCATCTACTTCATCGTCATAATGTACTTTCATTTTTTTATTCCTTTTTTCCGAGGATAGTTTGATATTTTCTATTGCGTTAATATATTGATTTTCAACCAATTATTTAAGAATTAAGATGTGGCATTTCTCCCTTCATGGAGGAATTTTAACCTTTTTTCAACACTGAGTCAATAATTAAGTATGGTGTCCCCTGAATCATGTAATGCTTTTCTTCATGATAGGTGTGTTTAAATGATTGTGGTAGAATCACAGAGAAAGTCTTGCGTAATGAAAAACAAAAATCATAAATCAAGATGCGTTTTTATTGGGACAAAACAAATAGGATGTGTCCCTTATTTCTCCCTTATTTCTCCCTTATTTCTCTCAAATGCATAAGCATATTCTCTTATTTCTCCCCTTATTTCTACCCGGATGCGACCTGAGAACAATTAGTTATTGAATAATGAAGGTTTGATCCTAGGACACTTGCAACATAACCTTGTAAGAGGGAAGGGGCAATACCTTTATCGTGTTTCTGAAGAAAGGAAGGAGTGGAGATTGCGGAAATGCTGAAAACTCCAGAGAAGTTTCAGGAATTCTTGGGGAAACTATACCAGAATGCCAAGCAGGAGACTGCGAAAGCCTGTGGAAGAAGATGATTGGAAAGCCGTATTCGGGAAAACTGAACGTACGGTTTGATGAGGGGGAGTTGGAAATAGAGCATGGTTA
>JANLHY010000458.1 GCA_024653795.1 Candidatus Brocadiaceae bacterium
AACCATATATTTGAACGGTACTCTAAAGCTTGAACTCGTGCTGTGAGACGGAATTATACCAAATGTTTCGGTTCAATCGAGGACGATTGAACCAGCGAAAAGTTACCTGGTGAGGCAGACAAAACGTAACGCAAATCTTCGGGTTCGCCAGTTATCTAACAGGAGCTTGCCTGTATACAATGCACAGCCCGTTGACAGTTCCACGCAGGCTAAAGCCTGCGGCTACCTAAAGTCGCTGCCGAAGGCAGCCTAATTTATGTTTGAAGACGAGACAAAAGTTTACCATTTTCTGTAATATTTCGTGTCTTTCCAAGACAGACACTAATTAAAGCCTTTTTCTTATGCATCCATAAATGAAAAAACTCACACATCCCAGTATTACTCCGATAACAACCCACGGTTTGTTAGATTTAGGTATAGATACGTTGTTACGTGACTCTACTAACTTGTCCGCCTTTACCTCTTCCATCTCCAATCCTTTGACTATTTCGGTCTTTTCAGAATCTGCATCCTCTAATTTCCATTCGTCGGCTTTTTCAATCTTCTCTTTATCCTGTGTTTGTCCGGTATCCTTTCTCTGTTCAATACTTCCAGGGGCAGGTTTTGACATAGACGCCTGAGCCAGAACGATCCTGTCCATCTCTGCCTTTCGTTCGTTTAGTAACTTACCGGTAGCTGTTTTTAAGACTTCTGCATACTGAATCAAGGTATCTGGATTTACGAGACCAGGGGTATTCGAAATATCCGTTGCATATTGCTGGAAGGCTGGATTATTGCAGGTTTGCACACAGCAGGCTACACCGTGTTCTATCACCGTTGTCATGTATTCCTTCGCCAGGGTTTGTTTGACTTTTTCCGTCGGCTGCCAGTATCCTTTTCGTATAGTCTCCAGCATTCTGGCCGTAACGGCTTGATACGCATAAGGGTTTTTCTTACTGAAAAATTCTTTCAAATCCAGTCCGTATTTGTCTTCTACATAGACTTCAAACGTCTGTTCCCAACGGGCAGCGTCAATTGTCTCTGGCACGGTGACCTGCCAGCCCCACATATTTTCAACAAACTCTGCCATCTTGTTTGCCCCCTCAAAGCCTTCCTTCTTCATTCCTTCAATCCATTCCGGATTCCAATAGCGTGACCGAAGCTCCATACCCATCATCCTGTCGATCGGGGTCATTTCCGGTTTGGCTGGATTCATCATATTGGTAACGACCAATTCAGGTGACTTTCCATCCAGTTCCCTGATTGCTGCGGTAAGCCCTCCTGCGTACATGAAAAAGTCATCATTATCAACAGTTCCGTACAGATTGGTAGAACGGCTGTGAATAACCATCCTGGTTCCGCTTAGCGCCATTTTGTAGACATCCTCCATGGGTTCTCCCCACAAACCGTTTCCATATCCATAACTCATCCGTTTCAGATATTCATCCGCTACTACAGAATCATTTTCCCAACTCCCACTTGCGCTCACGATTCGTGAAACATTCAAGTCGTAGCGTCCCGGAGCCTCATCAAAGATTCTAACTGCTGCGTATTGTTCGGCCTTCTTTTGCGGCCAGCCTTTTTGAATCAGTTTTTCGGTTACTTCCCTAATATGTTGTTGGACATAGTTATCCTTTTCGTCAAGCCTTTTTACCATTTGTATGGCATGGTCAATGTATTGAGTCAACTGTCCAAACATTTCTTCCGCCGCTGAAGATACGACGATATCGATGCGCGGACGGCCCAACTTCTCTTTCGGTATGACCTTAATCCCCGTTACCTTCCCCCATTCATTCCAGATAGGCTCAACTCCTAACAAATAGAGGATCTGAGATTCCAGCACGCCTTCGTGGCGTATAGTCTCGGTACCCCATATAACAAAGGACAATTTCTCAGGATATTTCCCGTTATTTTTTGCCCGATAATTATCAAGTAGTTCTTGGGTCAATTTGACGCCCACCTGCCATGCCTCTTTTTTAGGAATCTTATCCGGATTAAAGGCATAAAAGTTTTTCCCCGTTGGTAGTGAACTCGGATTCCTTACGGGGTCGTTTCCAGTTCCCGTTGTTATATAATGCCCATTCATGGCCTTAACCATATTGGACAATTCCCGCTTTGCCCCTTCCTGGATATTTTTATCCAATTCATCGGCAGGGATATCTTTGACAACTTCTTTTATCGCCTGAATGGTAGACGAACGAAGCGATTCATCTGGTGCATTGCCGAATGTATGCAATCCGTAAGGCATATTAAGCTGCTTCAATTCCTGAAGATATTCCCCTATCTTATGAATGACTTCATGATCAAACTTATGCTGGCCATCGCTTTGAGTATCAATATTCAAGAACTCGCTAATTTCTATGTCTTTCTCAAGTCCCAGCTCTTTTATCTTTTTTATGATATTTTCCATGTATTGCCTTGCAAGTGCGGCATCCTGTTCAAGGGCTCGGTCATGGTCACCGATCAGTTCTTCGAGCTCGGCATATTCGTGATAAAGTCCTCCTTTTTTTAAGGGAGGAATCATATGGTCTATCACCACGGCTGATCCCCGCCGTTTAGCCACAAGCCCTTCACCAACATCGTCTACAATGTAAGGATAAATGACCGGCAAATCCTGAATCAACGCCTCCGGTGGGTCGTCACCCGAAAGACCGTTGCTTTTCCCTGGCAGCCATTCATGTGTGCCATGTGTGCCGAAATGAATAACCGCGTCTGCGCCAAAGCCATATTTCAACCATAGGTAGGCCCCTAAATACTGATGGTGTGGAGACAAATCATTACTATGATAGAGGGCTTCTTTATTTTGCAGCCAACCTCTGACCGGTTGTGGAAGGATAACGACATTCCCATGTTTTATTGCTGGAATAACCATATATTTTTTCTTTTGCTTCGGATCAGTCCACATCATCACATTTGATTCTTCAACCGTTCCCCAATCCTTATTAACGTCTTTCATAAAATTTGCAGGTAAACTCCTCGCCCACTTTTGATATTCCTCCAGAGGCAGCAGTACACATTTTCCGTTCCTTACCATCTCGTCAAGTTCGCCTGGTGCCCAATTCCCAACGTTTCTCCCGTATCTCAGGGAATTTTCAAGAAGTATTTCTTTATCAATTGTTTCGTTACCAACATCATATCCATTTCCCTTCATCATCTTTAAGACATTCTCAATACTGGCAAAGACATTCAGGTAACTGGCGCCGATATGTTGCTTCCCTGGCGGATAGTTCCAATACAATATAGCTACCTTTTTATCCAAGTTATTTTTTCTTTGTAAGTTGATCCAGGATTTTATGCGGTCGACAGCTCGATCAATACGCTCAGGTATGGGTTTTCGTTGTTCAACAAAAAAGCCCGTTTCGTCATCTCTTTCACGAATTCGATACGAAACAACCGTAGGCTGGATAAGACCGGCAATTTCGGGGATGGCCAACTGCCAGCTTATTTCTAAAGAACTCAAACCTTCAGGATCGTTCTCCCATGCCTTCCCATCCTTCCCATAAACCGTGATCAAATTAATTACCGGCACTCCGCATTTTTCCAGTACAGCAGAGGCTTTGAAGTCTGAAAAGCGGAATAAGAAAGAAACTATGCCCGCAACCCTGGGAACCCCTTTGGAATCTACTAATAATTTCTCTACGACAGAATCTTCAGGGTAGCCAAATGCCACAAAGGCATTTAAGCCTTTTCCTTCAATGGTACGGATCAATTCATCCTCTACTGATGACTGGCCTTGTTCATAAAAGGATGAGTACGTCAGAACAGCAACCCATGCTGCATTTTCTTTAAAGTAACCTGCTTCTTGATACCAATTCTTATATTCCTCGAATGTCTTAAAAAGTCTTCCCTCCTGCTGGTAGTGATAATATGCCGTCTTCAACCCTTCTTGGGGGGGATTGGCTTTGGCTTCTGAAAATTGCAAATACTTTTTTAATGAAAGCAGGATCATATTCTTAAAGTTTTCAGTATTTGCATATCGTAAATATGAACGAATTTCTTTATCGTAAGTTAGACCTATGGCTGCGTATTGTGAATCCAATCCTGCTGTTTCACCAACGGCAAGAACAGTTGCGCCATTGTCGATTACTTCTTTTAATATTTCAGAGTCAAAGCCTGATTGAGCAGGTGTAGACATACGGATGCCGTGCACATCAAATAAAATAAAATCAGAATCAACAATCTCCTTTGGATTAAAACCTGAGTCCAGGTCTGTTTTGCTTATGATTTCAAACGTAACTCGGTCTTTAAGAAAGGGGTAATCTTGCCAGATCGCCTTAATTGCTTTGACAACACTTGATGTCATGTAGTTTCCCACGATACATGTGTATTTCTTAATATGATCACGATGCTTTTCATGAGAATGTCCTTCGTGGGCGAATGAAATGTGTTGTGAGAAAGAGAGTAAAGCAACCAGGATGAAAATAACATGTCTTTTCATTGTGACCTCACTTTTTCTTTAGGAGAACAAACATCTTTAGTATATTCCCATCTCATACGATCTCCTGCATTGAGAATACATTTATAGGCAACGGATGTTGCACGTTTACCATTGATGTCGTAATACCACGCCCTAGCCCCACTTTGCCCTTCAACACCATCAATAGAATTAACAAAAATGAATTCACCAGCTTGCTTTGTTTCAATCTTTGCAACAGATTGAAGCGCCTCCATGGCAGTAATACCCTGTTTCCATGTTATCTCCACTTTACGACTGTGTTGCAGCCCTCCATAATCAATTTCTACAGTTATGTTTTGGCTAGAGCCGTATGCTGCGGGTAAAAGCACGAAAATGACAAATATTCCTAATATTCTTCTTAAGTGTTTCATATTGCTACTCCTCCTTATCTTAAGGTCCTTTAAATAAACGGTTCTTTTGTAACAGTTCACCCCCTCCCCTAACCCCTCCCACCAAGGGCGGGGAAGACTCATTGCCCTCTTGTATTCCTCCCCCTTGATGGGGGAGGTTTAGGTGGGGGTGAACGGCAATTCGCCCCTACAATAGTATTTATGAATCTCTCCGTGGTGCTTCGCTGGTTCAATCTTGCAGATTGAACCATAAGTTTTGAACGGGGCTGTAGATTTTGAGTTAGCACCAAATTATGAAAATTGCAAAATGTTTAGGTTCAATCGAAGACGATTGAACCAGCAAAAGACAATTTAGTTTTTTGAAAGAAACATCCGATGAATTCTTTGTATTACAGCAAGACCAATTCATTTCCTGAATGAAAACACACCCCCGTCCCCTCTAAAAAGAGGGGATTTAGGGGTGTGTTTGATGCGGACAAATTCTTTACCCATACTCAGAATGTTAAAATCCGATTTTTACTAAGATTTTTCAAAAAGCTAAAATGTTACTAAAACTTAAATTCCAGTCCTCCGTATGCTGTAAAACCAAGGGAACCAAAGCCAGTTACCTCTTCGTAGTCATAATCAAAAAGGTTTTCGAACCTGACATATGCAGTCATTGACCGTGTGATGTCATAACGAGTCGCCTGATCGACTGTCCAGTAGTTGTCCATTTCTTTGCCATCACTATCAATTCTGTCTCTCGTCATAACACCAGTTAAATTGACATTCAATTTTTCAAGTGGCTGGGCATTAATCCCAAGGGTTGCTCTGTTTCTTGGTCTGCGCGGTAGTTGTTGCTCTTTCTCTCTGTCCTTTGTATCGGTATACGTGTAGGTTCCGGTTAATGAGAATTTGGTGAAAGGTTTATAGGTTAAGCTGGTTTCAACTCCTTGCGACTCTGCCCTGGCCACGTTTTCTGCCAGATAACTTCCGTCGGGTTGTACTGCGGCGGTAATCAAATTTGTGAAGTCGTTCTCAAAATAGGTAATGTCCATGGTTAGTTTATCTTTAAGAAGCTCCTTCTCAACGCCAAAGTCCCACCCCTTACTTTCTTCCGGACTGAGATTAAGATTTCCATAGAATGGGAAAAATAGTTCATTTATACTCGGTGCACGAAAACCCTTTCCCCATGATCCATGGAATCGGGTACCGATTTCCTCGATTCTGTAAGATGCTGTTGTTCTGTAGGTAAGGTTGTTCCCAAATGTGCTATAATCATCATGGCGTAGTCCGACCGTCCAGTTCAACGATTCAAACAATTCTACCTGGTTTTGTAAGAAGACAGCATTGTTCCAATAGGTTTGCCTGTCAAACTTACCCTCGTTTTCACCTTCCAACACTTCGTATTCGTAACCGAAGGTCACCGTATCAAAATCAAGCAGAGAGAAGTCTGATTGATGTTCTGCCCTCCAGACTCTTGTAGGAATGCGAAATTCGCCCGATTCGTCGGTAGGATCAAAGCCTTTCAGTTCTGTCTCATTGACTGAGACGAGAAACGATGGAGTCCATATACCAAAAAAAGTTTTACTAACTTTTGTAGAGAAAAGAATCTCATCTGTTGTTTGGCGCCGATCGGGGTCGTCTACCGGACCGATACCAAACGCATCATATTCGAAATCTGAGTGAGTTCCTCTTACCATTGTGTCAATCCTTCCATCACCCATGAAATTCAATCCTAACCGTGAAGAGCCGGTAAAATTATCGTAACCATCCTCTTCACTCCCACTGCTGGCAGCGGATATTCCATGGGTTTTCAGGTAGGAACCGCCCACTGAATAATCAAATCTTTCCTTCCCACCCGAAACGTTGAAGGTTTCCCGATTGGTGTCGTGCATTCCGTATTCTGCCCCCAATATGACCTTATTATCGCCTGCGCCTTTTTTCGTAATAATGTTGACGACTCCTCCAATCGCTTCCGAACCATATAATGTACTTTGTGGCCCACGCAAGATCTCAACTCTCTCGATATTATCCGTTGTAAGATTCGCAAAGTTAAATGCCCCTGATGTGGGACTATTCATCTGGACACCGTCGACAAAGACAAGTGTTTGGGCAGCAGACGCCCCCCTTATAAACAAACTCGTAGTCCCTCCTATTCCTTGTGTCCTTGTGACTTCAAGGCCGGGTACCTGGCGTAAAACATCAAGTAACAGCGGCGCCTTGCTATTCTCAATATCTTTACGGGTAATGACCGATACTGAGCTGCCGATATTTTTTAATGGCTGTTCTGTCCTTGTAGGTGTAATAACTGTTTCTTCTTTATCTTCCTTTTGTTCAACATTTTCATCATGGGGTTCTTTGGCCTCGGGTAACTCCGGCGGCACCACCTTTTCCTGAGATAACGGTTCCCTTTCATCGTCTTGTGGTGAGCCAGGCATGGCCTCTGCTTCGGTCTTTTTTCCCTCTTTTGATTGCGGTTGCGGTGCTTTCGCTGTTTTTTCTTCCTTTGGTTCCGGTATTTCCTCCTTATCCGGCATGCGAATAGTAAATTCCTCTTTTGAAGAATTTTTATCCGGAATTGATGTGGTCGTTCCTTCTGTCGATTCGGCCCTACAATAAAAGTTTGGAAACAAAGTGATAATCAATAGTATGAAAAAATATTTCATCTGCATGCTTCCTTTCCCCCTCGGAAATAAGAATTAATAAAATAGCGTTCAAACAGGTTTCCTGGCTTCCGGGTCGCCCTACTCTCCGCGCCTTCCCAGAAAGCCGTTTAATCAGTTTAAACGGCTTTCCAGTGGTATATTGCAGATTTCGTCGCCGGTTACAGTTGCGGGGCAGCTCCCGTCTTTACGGGATTCCCTGAACATTTGAACTACAAATAAAAAAGCCCGTTTCTTCGCATCAGGAAGAAACGGGCTTTTAAAATATGGGCATCGCGCTTCACCTCCTTTACTTCGAAGAAGTCTTTCGGCAAAATATTACAGGCAGGTCTTCTGACTGGCGGATCATCCTACTTGTTGCGCCTTCCCAGAAAGCCGTTTAATCAGTTTAAACCGTTTAAACGGCTTTCCAGTGGCTTTTTGCAACGTTCGTCACCGATTACAGCGGCGGTACCGTTCCCTTTTCTCCGATTAGGTAGTTTTTACCACAAAGACACGAAGGCACAAATTTACGCCCTTAAAATCGTTGCATCTCTGTGTTTTGAATCACGACACAAATCGAAGGCGGGATTCCCTTTTAGTTCCGATAAATATCGGAACACCTGTATGTTGTTATTTGATTTTACATTTATCTCACATAGTCAGTCCTTTCAGAATAAATCCATCATCATAGAATATACAAGATTCATATTTATATTTTTACGGACGATATCGGCCAATTCATTGTATCTATGTTCTTTTACGCTTTTAGAATTTACATGGCATCCATCTGACGACTTTAATCCTTTTTTTAATCTTAGATAATTAATAAGCCCTGATCGAAATTCGTCGTTGTCGAAAATGCCGTGAATATATGTACCAATTACATTGCCATTGGCAGAAACACATCCATCCAATATATCTACCATTTCTCCTGCCCGTTCTGTAATCCTTGCAAATGGCCTTACAGATTTATTGCCGTTATACGTTGTCTCTCCCATGTGGATTTCATAGCCCACGAGCTCATTGTCTACAGGAAACAAATGCCCATGTTCGAGCATACGCGCCTTTACCTGATATGTCTGTTTTTCTCTGGCAAAGGTAGTCACGGTCTCCAATAAACCCAAACCCTGAATACTGTCTTTTGTCGATTCTACATGATAGGGATCGTTAATCTGTTTGCCCAGCATCTGATACCCACCACAAATACCGACAACCATTGTTCCCTGTCTTGACCGTTCTATAATTCCTTCCAAAATGCCCCTTTCCCTCAAAACCAATAGGTCGCCTATAGTATTTTTTGTGCCAGGAATAATAAGCAAGTCCGGTTTACCAATATTTTCAGCCTTATCCACAAATCTCACCTTCACATCTTTTTCATGGGTAAACATATTGAAGTCGGTGAAATTTGATATCCGGGGTAGTTTGATTACCACAATATCAATAACAGGCTGATGGCTGATGGCTGATGGCTGAAGATTGGAGAGGGTTTTTGGGTTCAATCTCAACTTATCAGCGTCTCGGAAAATCGAATACTTACTGCCAATGTCCTCAAGTGAAACTGAATCTTCGTCATCTATACCAAGATTGTGCATATAAGGGATTACACCGAGAACCGGTTTATTTATGCGGCTCTCAAGCATATCCAGCCCCGGCTTTAATATGCTTTTATCCCCGCGGAATTTATTAAACACAACACCCTTTACCCTGTTCCTTTCACTGACGTTTAATAACTCTAATGTACCCACAATCCAGGCAAAGGCGCCACCTCGGTCAATGTCTGTCACCAACAACACCGGAGCCGATGCCATCTCTGCCATGCCCATGTTGACGATGTCACCATCCTTCAGGTTTATCTCAGCAGGACTGCCTGCCCCTTCAATAACAATAATATCAAACTGGTTTCTTAATTTTTCGTAGGCATCTTTAATTATCGAAACGAATTCAATTTTCTTCTGATAATACTCTTTGGCTGTCATGTTGCCTATTGGTTTACCCATGACAATAACCTGTGAACCACAGTCACCTGTGGGTTTCAGGAGTATGGGATTCATCTCCGCAACAGGGTCAATGCCTGCTGCCTCTGCTTGTGCTACCTGAGCCCTCCCGATTTCTTTCCCATCTCTGGTAACAAATGAATTCAAAGCCATGTTCTGGGCTTTAAAAGGCGCAACCCTGTAACCGTCCTGTTTCAATATGCGGCACAGGGCGCAGACAAGAATACTTTTGCCCACGTGGGAACCTGTACCCTGTATCATGATAGATCTATTTGTCATATGTTTACTGAAACCACAGATTTCGCAGATTACACAGATAAAAAATCTTTGCTAAAAAAGCAATGTTTTCAATGTGCTAACAAGCCTCATATTTTCTTCCCTAGTCCTTACCGCTATACGGAAGTAATTATCGTTCAATCCTATAAAGTTTGAACAATCACGAATGGCAATCCCATGCCCCAGCAATCGTTCACGTAATAACGGAGAAGTCACGCAGCTTATATTTATCTTTACAAAGACATAATTCGCCGTGGGTTTATAAGGCAAGAGTCCATGGATATTGGACAACTCGTTGAATAAATGCACTCGCTCGTGAAACATAAATTCCCTGCTTCGGGAAAAGAACTCTTTGTCTTCGAGGGCAGCCTTGGCAGCACATTGAGCCAGGGCATTTACTGACCACGGCTCTTTGTATTCCATCGTTTTTTTCACTAAATCCACATGGGCGACAAGGTATCCTATCCTTAAGCCGGGGAAACCAAAAAATTTTGTGAGCGACCTGACCACAATCAAATTCCGCAGCGTACCGGCATCATGTATAACACTATATTTTTCTGGTTCGTCAACAAAATCTATAAATGCCTCATCCACAACAAATGTTATATCCGGATGCTGCTTTATCATGTTTAATATAACAGCCTTTTCAACCAATTGTCCCGTAGGGTTGTTGGGGTTGCACAAGAAGACCATCTCAATTTTTTTATCGTCAAAGCGGCTTTCCCTAAATGTAAAACAAAAATCTGCTTCTTCTCTTAATATCGTATTATCTACTTCAGTGTGACTGCATTTCAATGCCTCGGCAAATTCACTGAAGGTAGGCTGAAATACAATCCCTTTCGCCGGTTTCAATGCGCGAGGGATTAAATAGAATAACTCTGTTGACCCGTTTCCAACAATAATCTCATCTTCAGAGTGACCAACTTTTTGGCCAATATATTTTCTCAGGCCAGCGCAATCGATATCAGGGTAATGCAGAATATCGTCAAAATTTTCAAATATAATTTTTCGAACGTTTTCTGGATATCCAAGGGGATTAATACTTGCGCTAAAGTCGAGGATACCGTTGTTCCTGTAATTTGTACTATGTTTTATATTTCCGCCGTGACCTTTAAACATAAGTTCATTGTATAGGAATTTCCATTTTATTCATGCCTGCCTGTGCGTCCCCGCACGCAGACAGGCGGGTTTTAGGGTAGCACGGACAAGCGAGGTTTGTCCGTGTTTAACTAAATCCACATATCCCCGTTTACACGAGGACAAGTTTTATAATGGCACGAATTATTCCTCTCTTGGAAGGGGTGGGTCCCTTGATCGTATAATCTTAGTGAACCCCGTTAGATAACAGATATCGAACAGGAGACACGATGAGAACTCACAAGTTTTTCCAAAGTCACGCTACTCACTACAACACAATATCTAACGGGGTGAATATCTCACGAATTACCGGCTTACCCACCCCTTATATCCCCTCCCTTGATGGGAGAGGTTCGGGGAGGGTAATGAGTTTTCATTCTCCCCCACGTTAACCTTTTTTGTGATGCCCTGTCATATACGTATTTCAGGCCAATTGCTGGTAGTTGAATAATTACTATTGAGCTTTTGCACCAGATATTTTCTTGCTTCTCCAATCGTAAGAGGCAAGTTTTCCATTGGAAAATTATTTTCATCCCTCAAAATCTGCATTAACTGAGCAATCTGTGGGAGTTCTAAACAGGCGTGCTTTATTTCATCAGTGTTTGAAAACACCTCCTCAGGAGTACCAACCCTGAGTATATTGCCCTGATACATAATCGCCAGACGATCCATATAAACAGGTACTAAATCCACAGTATTCGTTGCCATAATAATCGTAATACCATGCCTGTTATTCAGTTCTTTTAGCAATGTCATGATCGAAGTCGCCCCGGCAGGATCAAGG
>JANLHY010000104.1 GCA_024653795.1 Candidatus Brocadiaceae bacterium
CCTCAATCACACATTCCAAAAGGGTTATCCCACACACCTCGTGGAGCACCTTGGGCCTGGCAGACCGCATACGCGTCCCTTTTCCTGCAGCAAGAATGACTGCCGTGGCTTTTCCCATCATTCATGACATTCAATAAAAAATGCAAAATTAAATAAACTTCTCCACTGTCTATAAAATACAATGGCTACCCGGGGAGGACTCGAACCTCCAATGAGAGAACCAAAATCTCTAGTGTTACCATTACACCACCGGGTAGCAATCCTGATACAGAAGGTTTTAAATACGCACACCATCCCCCGTAATAGTTCAGCCATACAATCTTTTGACAGGATAAACAAGATAGACTGGATGAACATAATAATTTATCATGTCTATCCTGTTATCCTGTCTAATGTTTTATACCAGGGGAACTGTTACACATCCCCGCAAGACCTTTTCTATTCTGCTACCAACACCGCCCCTTTATCCGCAGACGTCACACATCTTGCATATCTAGCCAGCATGCCCTGTGTTATCTTTGGTTTAGGAGGCGTCCATTTTGCTTTACGCTTTGCGAGCAATTCTTCTGCAATATTTATATCTAATTTCCGATTTGGTATGTCTATGACTATTTCGTCACCGTCCTCCACCATCGCAAGAGGGCCACCAACCATTGCCTCTGGAGACACGTGTCCAATACAAGGTCCCTGGGTGCCGCCCGAAAAACGCCCATCGGTAACTAATGCCACCGATTCCCCCAAACCCATTCCTACAAGAGCTGCCGTGGGCGCCAACATTTCTCTCATCCCAGGCCCCCCGCGCGGCCCCTCGTATCGTATCACCACAACCATACCTTCTTTGATCTGCGAATTCATAATGGCATTCATCGCAGCTTCTTCACTGTCGAACACCTTCGCCTTACCCCGAAACTGCATCATCTTCGCGGATACAGCGCTCTGTTTGATCACAGAGCCATTGGGTGACAAGCTTCCATACAAAACGGCAATTCCACCTTCCTTATGATACGCCTTTTCTTTTGTACGGATAACTTCTTCGTCACAAACTTCTGCGTTCTTTGCTATTTCTTTTATACTTAAGCCGCTAACTGATAAACCATCGTTCAAGTCGTTATACAAACGTTTCATAACAGCCGGAATACCACCCGCATAATATAAATCTTCTAATAAATATTCACCCCCTGGCTGCAAGCTTGTTATATGCGGAGTTCTCTTACTAATATCATCACACAATTTTAAATCAACTTCTATCCCTGCCTCTTTAGCAATAGCAGGAATATGTAAACATGAATTTGTAGAGCCGCCGATCGCCATATCAATCATTATGGCATTCTCAAAGGCTTTTTGAGTCATAATCTTTCTTGCGGTAACGCCTTTTCTAACCAATTCCACAATCTGCTGCCCACTCTTATAAGCGATCCTTTCCTTTTCAGAAGAGATCGCCAGCGCAGCAGCACACCGTGGCAAAGACATCCCTAACGCTTCAGACACACACGCCATGGTATTTGCAGTGTAAAGTCCCTGACATGAACCAGGGCCTGGACATGCCTCCATCTCAAGACAGGACAACTGGTCATCTGTGATCTCTCCCTTACGCCTTCTTCCCACCGCTTCAAAGGTGTCTTTTACCAAAGACAGCTTCTGTTTCCCATATCGGCCTGAGATCATAGGGCCTGCAGTCACAACAATACCCGGAATGTCTAGCCTGGCAGCACCCATCAACATACCTGGAGTAATCTTATCACAGTTTGTCAGCATTACCAGCCCGTCTAAGCAGTGGGCGCTCACTACACATTCGATAATATCGGCAATAAGGTCTCTAGATGCAAGTGAATAATGCATTCCTTCGTGTCCCATTGCAATTCCGTCGCAAATACCCGGAACACCAAAGATAAAGCTAATCCCGCCGCCTGCATGAATTCCTTTTTCGATCGCTCTTTCCAGCGACCGCATGTGTATATGACCGGGAATGAGATCTGTAAAGCTGCTTGCAATCCCAATAAACGGTTTGCCTAAATCCTCTCTGCTAAGACCTGTTGCATATAAGAGCGCCCGAGCTGGAACACGTTCGAGTCCCTTAGTAATTTTATCACTGCGCAAGCGCTTATTCTCCTAAAGGTAAACCATTTCCATTCTATACAATATTAAGCCTTTCCATTATAGCGAAAAGCTTTCCTTTGTCAAACTAAAACTCTTCCGCGTTATTTAGATTTCACTTGACTTTCACAAGACATTATGTTGAAATTTTCCTCATCGCTAACTGTTTTTGCCTTCCTCATTTAAACTACTTTGTACCACATGATTTTAGTCAGTGCATGTCTTTGGGGTTTAAACTGTCGATTCGATGGACAATCAAGAACTAATGAATCTCTTATCTCTATTTAGTCTCACAGTAAGGAGCATGCATGAATCATACAGAACAAATAGGATTACCTCACGTTAAGAAAGCAGGTTTACACAGAAGGCTTTATGAATGGACATTACACTGGGCTCATACTCCTTATGGGTCCATTGCACTTTTTGCACTGGCATTTTGTGAATCCTCTTTCTTCCCAATACCACCGGATGTACTCTTGATGGCGCTTGCGTTCTCACTGCCGAAAAAATCTTTCAAATATGCCGCAATCTGCTCGGTAGGTTCTGTTTTAGGCGGATGTTTCGGTTATTTTATCGGATACCAATTCTTTGAGCATATAGGACTACCCATCCTGAATCTTTATGGTGTAACGGATAAATTTAACTATGTTAAAGTTACGTATAACGCCAACGCTTTCACTGCTGTAGCCATTGCTGGATTCACACCCATCCCTTATAAGGTCTTTACCATTGCAGCGGGCGTTTGCAAGATTAATATCTGGACATTCATTATTGCATCGGCCGTCAGCCGTTCCGGGAGGTTTTTTATTGTAGCGGGGCTTGTTTATCTTTTTGGACCGAAAATAAAGAATTTTATAGATAAATACTTTAATATTATTTCAATAGCTTTTGTAGTAATCCTTGTTGGAAGTTTTATCCTTATAAAATTATTCAAATAAGGGAATGCTATGAAATTATTATTCTCATTAATATCTCTCTTGATTGGCATATTAACGCCATTCGCATTGTTTGCCGAAACTGAAACACCTCAGGTATGGGAACCCCAAGTAGCCGGACGCTTCTATCCCGGAAATGAAACGGTCTTGAAAGAACAAATAAATACCTTTCTCAAAAAGATTCCTAAGCAACCCTTAAAAGGCAGGCCGGTTGCTATTATTTCACCCCATGCAGGGTATCAATATTCTGGCCAGGTAGCCGCTTACGGGTACAATGCTATTAAGGATTATGGATTTACGAGGATCATTATATTAGCTCCCAGCCATTTTATGAGTGGCAAACGGTTTCGAGGCGTCTCTATTCTTAATGTAAAAAACTTCAAAACACCTTTGGGTGTTATTCCTGTTGATGAGGATGCCTGTAATCAACTCCTCAATACCTCTAAGGAATCAAAACCCGATGCCTCCCATCAAGCTATTAAACTTTTTGGATCTTATGAAGGCGCCTACAAAGGAGAGAACTCATTAGAAACCCAATTGCCTTTCTTACAAATGACCCTTGGCGCATTTAAATTAGTTCCAATTATGGTAGGTATATTAATTGATGATGACTTTGATAAAGTCGCAGATG
>JANLHY010000469.1 GCA_024653795.1 Candidatus Brocadiaceae bacterium
AAAGGAATATGTGCAATAGACGATTGTTTATCATCTACCTATTTGACTTCAATAAAAATAATTGCTAGAATTCTCTGGTATAATAAAGATTTGCCAGAGAATTTCGGATTAATACCTCAGTAGGGGCAGGTTTCAAACCTGCCCCTACATAGCACGTACAACGTTATTATTGTTGGGATTTTTCAAAAAACTAAATTGTTACAATAGTTTTAACAGGATAATCGCATTATGAATACAACCGAAGATAAACCAATTTCATCATTTCAGGATTTGATTGAATTAATGCAGAAGTTACGCAGTAAGGACGGATGTCCGTGGGATAAGGAACAAAGCCATGCGTCCTTAAAACCGCATCTCGTAGAAGAGGCTTACGAGGTCATAGATGCAATAGATTCCGGAGATCCCGATAAACTCAAGGAAGAACTGGCAGACCTGTTTTTCCATATCATCTTTCACTGCCAGATTGCAAAGGAAAAGGGGGAATTTGATATTGGCAGTGTGATGGCGATCTGTCTTGATAAAATGACGCGGCGTCATCCTCACGTCTTTGGAGATGCCACAGCAGCCACCCCTGAAGAGGTACTCCATCAATGGGAACAAATCAAGAAGCAGGAAAAGGGAAATGAAGAAAGGAAATTCATTGTAGACGGCCTGCCCAAACATCTCCCGGCCCTCCAAAAGGCTCAGAAATTACAAAAGAAGGTGGCTAAGGTAGGTTTCGACTGGCCGGATATTAATGGCGTAATTGCTAAGGTCGATGAAGAACTGGCAGAGGTCAAGGAAGCGATTCGGGAAGATAAACCAGAAAATATCGAAGAGGAGGTTGGGGACCTCTTGTTTTCGATTGTCAACCTTTCTCGTTTTCTGAAGCTTGATACGGAGAACGTACTCCATAAAACCATCTATAAATTTGCCGATCGTTTCAAAAAGGTTGAGATGGAACTTGCAGCTATGGGAAAGGACATTGAAAAATGCACCCTGGAAGAAATGGATGCCGTTTGGAATAAGGTAAAAGGTAAACGTTAGGTTAAAGCTAATGATCCTTGAAAAAATCTTTAAACTAAAAGAAAACAACACCACTATTGCCACGGAAGCTATAGCAGGCACAACGACCTTCCTGACGATGTCGTATATTATCTTTGTACAGCCCGCCGTGCTTTCCAGTTGCGGAATGGATTTTGGGTCGGTAATGGTAGCCACGTGCATAGCCAGCGCCGTTGCCTGCCTGATAACTGCCTTTCTAGCCAATTATCCTATTGCTCAGGCGCCAGCAATGGGACACAATTTTTATTTCGCCTTTACGGTGTGTGGACCCATTGTGGCTGGAGGCATGGGTTATCCCTGGCAGGTGGCTCTCGGTGCAAATCTCATATCTGGCACACTGTTCGTCATATTGTCATTCTTTGGGTTACGCGAGTTAATAACATCCATAATACCTGATTCATTAAAGAATGCAATTGCCGTGGGGATTGGCCTTTTAATTGCTCTGGTAGGATTTGAATACGGCGGGATAGTTATCGGTACCCCTGGAACACTCGTTGGATTGGGAAACCCTAAGTACCCCGAAGTATGGCTTTCTCTATTTGGTGTAATGGCGATTGGTGCGATGGTTGCATTAAAAATACGGGGAGCCATTTTATACGGAATTATTGCGATAACGCTTGTGGGAATTCCCTTAGGATTAGTTAAGTATCAAGGTGTTATGAGTATGCCACCTTCAATTGATCCGACACTCTTTAAATGTGACCCTATCAAATTGTTTACAAAACCTGAATTTCTTTCAGTACTATTTGTTTTGTTCTTCCTGGACCTCTTTGATTGCATAGGTACGGTAGTAGGTATTGCTGAACAAGGGGGGTTTTACAAAAACGGTAAGATCCCGCGTGTAAAACAAATTTTATTGTCGGACGCTCTCGGCACGGTTGTAGGTGCACTTTTAGGCACTTCCACCGTCAGCAGTTACATTGAAAGTTCGGCTGGTATACAGGCAGGCGGCAGGACGGGTTTATCAAATATTTTTACGGCCTGCCTTCTCCTTTTATCGTTATTGTTCTATCCCCTGATAAAGATGATTGGCGGCGGTTATCAAACTCCGCAGGGAAACTATCTCTATCCCGTCATTGCACCAGCCCTGATTGTTGTGGGAAGCATGATGATTTTTAACGTACGGAAAATAAAGTGGGAGGACCCCACTGAGGCACTGCCCTCATTTCTCACCCTGGCAATCATGCCTTTTTCCATGAGCATCACAGAAGGCCTGTCTTTTGGGTTCATTTCATATTCCATATTAAAACTTGTTACCGGCAGAATCCGTGAGACTCATTGGGTTTTCCATCTTGTCTCCGCGGCATTTATTGCGAGATACATCTTCCTGAAAACATAATCGGCATATTCCTTGATTTTGATGCCAAATTCTGATATTTTCTAAAAAACTGATTTAAATTGCTAAAAAACTGATTTAAATTGGGACACGGATTTTCACAATACAGTAGGGGTTTAAAATCTTAAACCCCTACATTTAAAATCCATGTTTATCCGTGTTCATCTGCGTACAAAACAAGAATTTACATAACAAAATGGAAAATTTATTACAATTATCGTCTGTTTACGATATCCTGCAGAAGGCGATAGATGGTAAACGATTGAGCTTTGAGGATGGCGTACGACTTTTCAGGTCAAACGACATCCTTCATATTGGTCATATAGCAAATATCATCCGTGAAAGAAAGAACGGCAATAAGGCTTACTACATTACCAACCGGCACATCAACTACTCCAACATCTGCAAGAATCGTTGTAAGTTCTGCGCCTTTAGCAGAGACAAGGAAGAGGCGGGTTCATACGCCATGGAGATGGAGGAAATCATGGAAAAGGCTGTGGCTGCCGCAGAAGAGGGCGCAACGGAACTCCATATCGTTGGCGGGCTGCATCCAGACATTCCTTTTGATTTTTATGTAAAGATGATCGGCGAAATTCACGAATGCTGCCCTGATGTGCATATCCAGGCGTTTACCGCTGTCGAAATCGAACACTTGTCACAAATAGCAAAACTTCCAGTGCGTCAAACGTTAAAAATCCTCAAAGAGGCTGGACTTGGTTCTTTACCCGGCGGCGGCGCTGAGGTATTTTCTCCAGAAATTCGTGAGCAGTTATGTCCGGAAAAACTCAGCGGCGAAGGATGGCTCCAGGTAATGCGTGAGGCACACAACCTGGGATTACGCAGCAACGCAACTATGCTCTATGGTCATGTGGAAACTCCTGAAGACAGAAT
>JANLHY010000487.1 GCA_024653795.1 Candidatus Brocadiaceae bacterium
TACCATTTCTTACAAAAATATTCAATGCTATTCATTAACTATTTCTACCTGCTTTGCCTTATTTTACCTGGCTTTGAAGTGTTTCCGTTCAGACACTAAATAGTGCAACGGTAATTCAAATGAGTGTAGAAAGGGAGTTTACGCTTCTGACAAAAGCTGTCACTTCGAGGAGATGGCGATTGTGGGAATGGTTTAATGGGAAATTTGATCGGGCTTTATCGCGAAGATCTCTAGTTTCACCTTCCTCACTACATGATTTGTGGAAAAGAATATTCCGAGGGGATATCGCACCTGGCGATTACATAGAATTTAAGCGCATGCTGGCTCAGCACTACAATGGTACCTACAGGAGTGGTGCCCAAAGGTTCCTGGTCAATGTTGGGTGCAAGATGGCTGGCTGAATTTTTCGGCATCTGAAGTTGCTACCGCTTTAAAAACACCACTTGCCACAGTATATCGCTTACCACAAAGGCTAAAAAATATATTAATTGATCAGCAATATTTACCTGATTGGCTATGGGAAAACACGTTATTTTTCTTCAGAAAGAGCAGGCATATCGCTTCAAGAACAAGGTTTCTGTTGGCGATTAGCCCGACTTTCGTAATTCGCGCCTAAAAACGGTTATTTTTAGGCATGCATAGCCATGCAAGCCTTGATTTTAAAGGAGTGAATTTTCAAAATGGGCTGTAGTGCCAACCTTTTAGTATGACCCCCTGTATTTACTGGCTTAGCAGCCCATACACCCCTCGAATTGCGAAGGTCGGGTTATCCAGGACGATATCCGATGCGCTTTCAACGGTGATACCGATACCAACAAAACCAGCCCATTCCATTGCCGTAAGAAGGGTATCGTCTATAAAAAGAGGGTTCAGTGGGGACTATGGGGGTTGTTGTGCGGTCTCTGCGGTGAGCGGAACTATTACACTACTTTTTTGCAGCTATCTTTTCGTTAAGGGCTTTGAGGAATTTGTCTATGTCTACATTGTGCATCTTGGTCGCCATATCAATGGTTGCAACCCTGCCCATAGTATTTCGCATAACAGGGTCGGCCATCTGACTGAATCCAAAGTCGAGAAATATTTGAAGCGTATCCGGGTATTGGTCAACAACACCAAAGACCTTTGTATCTTTCGTAACTTCGGTTAATTTTTTGGTTACAGGTGGTTTTGACTCCTGTACAGCATTCATGGTCTTCCACAGGTTATATCCAAAAATACCAAGAGCTGCCAATTCAAACCAGCCAGATGTTCCCATCGTACCATAAAATATTGTCTTTCCGCTCGTCCCTACCAATATCTGCGAAAATACCCTTAAAAAACAACCCGTATTCAACAGTATAAAGGTAATGTTTGATAACCTTATACTGTGCATGTTAATCCCTTTAAAGGTTGGAATCATTTTAGAGGCATAACCGATAATCATCATCGTGATAAATCCCACGGTAACGGCATGATTCAGAGAACCGTGAAATCTCTTTTGTGTTTCTGTACCATGTCCCAAAAACGGCATAACAAGCAGAATGATGGCGCTGACAATAAGCCAGATATATGCGGTACGAATGGTTTTTGCGTAACTTCTGTCCATAACCACATCGTCTAATTCTTTTGTGGATCGTTCGAAAATACGCAGTCCGTAGACAAACGTGAAGAGGGCAAAACCTATAGGAAATGCCATAGCCTGCGAAAGTCGAAGCGCCACGATATTTTTATCTGCCAGCATGTGTGTAATAAAATAAATCGGAATCGAAATGTTCATAATCCAAAAGGTTAAGTTGACCGCCTTTTCCCTGACGGGCTTTATATCGAGAAAGGCATATACCGTCCTTATATTTATGGCAAAGACAAACATGAATACAAAACCAAAGAGATAGAGATGCACATAAGGACTGAAAAAGGACTTTGGAATCTCATACAGGGCATGCTTGTATAAATAAAAGTTCATCCCCAGATTCATGCAGGTAGCAATAAGAAACCAGCTAATTCCCGCCTTGAAAAACTTATCAAAAATACCGACCTTTTCTTTACTCGCTAAAATGGTTCTTAAGATAATAAATGCAAACAGGAAAATCGCGATAATCTCACAAATGGCTGATATTGGAAGCAAAAACCTTAGGGTGCTATAAGGTAAGGGTTGTACAACGGTCCTCACTGAAATGCCAATAACGGCGAATCCATAACAAATGTTTGTCAAATCTCTGTGCTTGAGCTCGGTATTCTTTACCCTCGGAACAATGTATAGGGCAAAGCCCATAATACAAAGCCCCACCCACCCATAAATCTGTGCATGGCCGTGTGCCTGAATGAGGGCGTAATAAATTGAATTAAAGTTTAGTTTAATGGCTATATAACTGAGCATAATAGCGCCAAATGTCACACCTACAGTAAGCGTTAAGATGATGGCCGTCTTAACAAATTTTTCATAACTCTTATCCTCTTCGAGCATTGGAATTTCAATATCCTCACCGCCGCCCTTTTCGATAGCCTCGTTAAGTTCTTTCACAAGGGTGTCATAATCAACCTCATGCGCCTTGGCAAAAAAGGCAATCGGTTCATTAGGCCCCCGAACACCCCCGGCTATAACAAGATTGTACTTCCTGAATACTGCAAGCGTTTCTGGATGCGATTCTATAAGATCTTTGATTATTGTATTTCTGTTGATTTCCATAAGTATAGAATAAATCAAATTTTGGTAAACCTTTCAAGGAAATTAAAAATTACTTTCATCAAATGACATCTTACAAAGCGATACTGCCAAAATGGCAGCAAACATTTGTGAGACAAAGCAACGTTTTAAAATCGTAACTTTTTCATAACTTTTTGTGTAGCAAAGAATTATTTATCGCTAAACATTTGGAACAAATCTCAGGCATAGGTTTTGCTCTCTATAAAAAACAAGCGTATTTATATCTTTTATTTCACTGTCATTTTTGTAAGGAGGTATGTGTTATGGCAAGAGAGCTGATAAAGTGGTCGCATTTACCCACCATTTCATCGCTCCAGAATGAAATGAATCGGATGCTGGATCGGTTTTTCAAGAGCGGGGATTTATCCGATTTTGGGATGGAAACCGGCGCATGGATACCGCCCATTGATTTAGCGGAAACGGACGAGAAATTCGTTATAAAGGCGGAAATACCTGGTATCGATCCAAAGGAAATCGATATTTCAGTAAAAGACAATATCCTCTTAATCAAAGGCGAGAAAAAAGAAGAAAAAGAGGAAAAGGGTAAAAATTATTACCGTATGGAGAGACGCTATGGAGGCTTCTCGCGTTCCATTGACCTTCCGAGTTCTGTGGATACGAATAAAGTAGCGGCAGAGTACAAAAACGGTGTGCTAGAGATTACCTTGCAAAAGAAGGAAGATGTAAAGCCAAAACAGATTTCCGTAAAGGTCAGCTAAAACAAAGCAACCACAGATTTCTCAGATTAGATTTTATAGAGACTGAGACGGCATTGTTAACCAGAAGTTAAGAAGAGGGAAGGATGAGAAGTTGGGCTATTCCCAACTTCCCATCTTCTCAGCTTCTCAACCTCTCAATTTCCTCGCTACAATTCTCCAATTACAGTAATCTCTGGTTCAAGTTCATATCCCAATTTCCGTTTCACTTCCTCTTGCACGTACTTAATCAACTCTAAAACATCAGCAGCCTTGGCATTTCCCGTATTGACAATAAAGTTCGCATGTTTTCGAGAAACCTCCGCCCCGCCAATACGTTTCCCTTTAAGCCCCGCTTGCTCGATCAACCTGCCAGCCCCGACAGCTTTAATCTTTTTAAAGATCGAGCCGCAACTCGGAAACTCAGCTAGTAGCGGCTGTTTTGCGTGTCGCCAGGCTATATTTGCGTCTATCACTTGAAGAATTTCTTCCTTCGGCTTTGGACTAAGTTGGAACGTAACTTCGACCACAACATCTTTCCGTACCTGCAAGATACTCCTGTCATAACCAAACTGAAAGTAATCGACCCCGACCGTATGAAACTGCCCTTGTTCTGTTAATATACGGCTTGTCTGGACAACTTCCTCAATAAATACCGTCCGTTTTCTGTCGGGCGACAAAAAGTGCAGGTTCTGCCACATAGCCCCGCCAACGGTACTTGGGATGTCACTAAAATGCTCAAGGCCAGACAATCCAAGGTCTTTGCACTGTTCTATAAGATCGGTAATTATAGCGCCGCTTTCTGCCAATATCTTATTATTATCAAGGATCGTAACCTTATTTGCCATATTACGGATAACCAATCCACGAAACCCCTTATCGGTAAATAAAATATTAGCCCCGCAACCGAGCAGAAAAAAGGGAATGCGGCTGCAACGAGCCTCTGACAAGGCATGAGTCAATTCATCAATAGTATGAACCTCGACAAATAAATCCGCCGGCCCGCCGATCTTGTATGTGGTAAATGGAGCTAAAAGTTTGTTTCGTTCGAGGTTTGGAATATTTAGTGACATAGCGCTGCAAATAGCTGTCAAAGTTAGAAAGTCCCCTCTTGGGAGGGATGGGTAAATCGGTAATTCGTGAGATACTCAATGAGATTTCACGACCAAGAAACCCACCCCTTACCCCTCCCAAGAGGGGAATAATTTGTGCCATTACAAAATATCTTGTCCTCGTGAAAACGGGGGAGTGGATTTAAGTTAAACACGACAAACTTCGTTTGTCCGTGCCACCCTAAAACCCGCATAAATAAAATGAAAATTCCTATTTTTTAGCCACGAAGACCCCAAGGCACAAATGAATTTATTGTAAGGGCACGGTCACCATGCCCCTACATGGTGACTTTGTGGCTAGCTTGAAATTCCTGGACGTTAAATCCTTATTGACAGAATAGCCTATTTTATTATACATTTACAACATAAATTTCATGCTAAGTGGCTGTCCACAAATAACTCATACATAAATATTTGCAACATTTCCATCCGCATGCTACACTATTTTACGTGCAGCAGGAAAAAATAATTAATTGTATGAGTTATTCGTGGACAGCTCCTAACCGTAATAAAAGACATCGAAAGTATTATCCTTACAGGCAAAGTCGTACGGAAGTTTTCAGGCTGTCCGAGAATGCAGTTTTCCTTTATTTATTCATTCATTGCAAGAGGGATAATTTTATTGAGGTAATCCAGCCCCCTGATATAATGAAGCGCC
>JANLHY010000513.1 GCA_024653795.1 Candidatus Brocadiaceae bacterium
CCTTGTGTATAACGGCATATTTGATTATATTAGACATGTGCGTCACAGGGGGTTTGATTTGGCCATAGACCCCTTTCATAACAACCATGAACTCAAGCCAGCCTTTATGACTATGCTTTCAGGCGCTCGTTACAGGATTGGTTTTGCCCTTGCGGGCAGGGAGGTGTTTTTTTCCATGAAAGCGCCTCTTTATGATGAAAAAAAGTCATTTATGCAGCTCATGATGCTCATCCTGTCCGAACTCGGTATTGCCGATGATAAATCTGATGAGCCTCTGATTTTTATAACACATGACGAAAAGACAGAGGCGGAAAAAAGTATCTCAACCCTTTCGGGCAGGAGGCTGGCTGCCATCCATCCCGGCGCATTCTATCCGTCCCAGAGATGGCCGATAGACAGGTTTGCAGAGATAGCAAAGGATTTGTCCCAGCATGGATTCGGGGTTATCTTTTTTGCTCCTGCAAAGGAATTTCCGGACTTTGATAAAACGGTATTTAAAGATTCTTCACATGCGCTGATTATAAGTGATATACCGATGAGGCGATTTATTACCCTTTTGAGCCTGTGTGAAATCCTGATTTGTAACAATTCAGGCCCTCTTCATATAGCCGGCGCATTAAAGATTAAGACGGTATCCATGATGGGGCCTACTGTCCCGGCAGTATGGCGGCCGCAGGGCAAAGGACATGTCGTAATAAGGCGCGACTATCCATGCAGCCCGTGCAATAAAGCCGTTTGCGAGACACACGATTGTATGGCGGACATAACGGTGAAAGAAGTCCTTGAAGAAATCCATAGAAGCTTGATTGTAAAAGTAAGTTGTCATTGCGAGGGCGATAGCCTGAAACAATCTCTGGGAAAGATTGCTTCGCTCCGCTCGCAATGACACGTTCTTCGGGTTATTGGGTTTCTTGGGTTCGTTGAGTTAATCCAATAAACCCTATAAACTCAAAAAACTGTAACTTCTCAATAAGTAGAGGTAAATATTCGGTAAACACGTCTTACAAATGTCATTCCCGCATGCTTTTAGCGGGAATCCAGGCGTGTGTTGATGGGCTGGATTCCCGATAAAAGCATTCGGGAATGACAAGCTTGTCCTCACGGAAGCAGGGAATGGGCAGTGCATAACGTGTTTACCGAATATTTACCTACTTATTGAGAAGTTACCATTGGAGGGTGTGATTATGAAAAGTGTAAGTATCGTCCCCTTAAAGAATATCGGCAGGATTGTGAGCAAGACCATACATGACCCCCGTTTCGCCCTGCATTCCTTCCGCAGGAGGTTTCTCTCTTTCATAACCTACAAATTCGGCAACGGATACAGCGCCCCTCCTGAAACAGTCTCATTGTTCCTGACCTACCGATGCAACCTGAGGTGCAGTATGTGCGGCCAGTGGGGGGAGCACGGCGTGTTCAAGGATTACGCGCCAGCCGCCCTCAATCAACACCTCAGCCATGAAACAATCAAAAGGCTTATACACGAATTCAAGGCCTTTAAGCCTACAATAACCCTGTTCGGAGGCGAGCCGATGCTTTATAAGGACTGGATTGATATTGTGAGGGAAACAAAAGAAAACGGCATGAGATGCAACATAGTCACCAATGCCGTCTCATTGTCGAGATATGCAGAGGATATGGTTAAATACGAGCTTGACGAGATCATCTTCTCCCTTGACGGATCGCGTGAGGTGCATGACCGCATAAGGGGAGATGCAGGGACATTTGACAGGGCAATGAAGGGATTTAAACTCTTAAAGGATATCAAATCCGAACGGGGCAGGGAAAAACCATTTGTAACCATAAATACCACCATCAATGATTATAATTACAACTGTCTCTCCGACCTTGTGGATATTGCAGAAGATATAGGCGCCTACCACCTGAACATACACCACCTCCTGTTCCTGAACAAGACAACATGCGAGAGGCACAACAACTTTTTCAAGGAGACATTCGGAGCGCCATCTCCTGACTGGTTCGGTTTTGTGCATGACACCCTGCCTCATGTAGACGTTGACGCCCTTCTCAAAGAGATGCACATGATAAAACAAAGGAAAACAGGAGTATCTGTAAGCTTTTATCCGAACTTTACAGAAGAAGAGATAAGGGAGTACTACACGGAGTGGGAATTTGAATCAAAAAGCTACTCCAACAGGTGTCTGAGTCCGTGGATGGTGGCTTACATATTCCCTGACGGCGCTGTAAGGCCATACCACTCCATGAACTATGATATGGGAAATGTGAACGTCGGTTCCTTTACGGATATATGGAACGGCGGGAAATTCAGGAAGTTCAGGCAGGTAGTCAAACGTATAGGGAAATTCGCTGTATGCAGCAAGGGCTGCACGGAACTCTACAGATACTGAGGTTTTTCTTTGGGCAAAAAGATTATACACATAATCACAAGGCTGGACAAAGGCGGTTCGGCAGATATTGTCTTAAAGCTCTCTGAAGAATTAAAAAAGAGGGGATACGACGTCGGCATCTTAAGCGGGCTGACGACAGACCCGGTTGCCGATATTGAGGGTTTCACAAAAGAGACAGGTATAAAAATAGAATTTATCCCTTATCTGCAGCGTGATGTTAATCCGTTAAAAGATATACGGGCGTTTTTTTATCTTTTTAAGTTTCTGAGGAGAGAAAAACCATTAATAGCACACCTCCATACGTCAAAGGCTGGCTTTATCGGGAGGATAGCCGCAAGACTTGCAGGTGTGAAGTGTATTGTCTACACTACCCACGGCCATATATTCTATGGCTATTTCAGCAGGCTTAAGACATGGCTTTTTATCAGTATGGAGCGCATAGCCTCATGCTTTTGCGATGCTATTACCACACTCACTGAAAAAGAGAAGGGGGAATTCCTCAGCCTTAAAATAGCAAAAGAAAATAAGATTGTCCCGGTGCCGAATGGGTTGGATATTAGTCCATTTTCTAAAGCAGAAAGGGGAATCATACGGCGTGAACTCGGCATAGACGATAAAACCGTTCTCATCGGATGGATTGGGCGTTTTGAGCCGGTTAAAGGGCCGGGTATCTTTCTGTCTGTATGTAAGAAATTGCATGATATGTCTGATGACGGCGTTATGGCAGTGATGGCAGGGGACGGCAGCCTCTTTGAGGATATAAGAAGACAACGAGATATGCTGGGATTAAACAAGTTTTTATTGCTTTTAGGCTATAGAAATGATATTATCCCCCTGCTTGCAGACATTGATATGCTCGTCTTAACCTCACTGAATGAGGGATTCGGCATGGTTATACTGGAGGCTATGGCTGCCGGCAAGCCTGTAGTAGCCCATAATGTAGGCGGCGTCGCTGAACTAATCGTTGATAATGCAACGGGATATATGGTTAAGAAAGGGGATATTGACGCTATAGTAAACCATATTAATGACCTTATAAAGAATAAAGATACATACGATTCATTAAGCGTCAATGCATATAATATGGCAGTCAGGTATTCCCTTTCAGAAATGGTCAATAGATTTGAAGGCGTTTATAACTCGGTATTGGCAAATGCTACAAACAGGCCGCCCCTCCGGGGCTAAAGAAAAACAAACAACCTTGCATTGACAACTTGAACTTGCAAGATTGAGTCCGCCGAAGGCGTTAAATTTATGTATGGGAATTTCAATGTTGTTGTAGGGGCGAACCTTGTGTTCGCCCAATCATGAACAAGGAAAAAAGCCTTGAATTGTGCAAGGTGAGGGCGAACACAAGGTTCTCCCCTACACGTATGTTATAAATAAAATAGTTGCCGAAGGCCTAAATTTAAAGGAGTATACACCACATTATGAGAAAAATCGAAAGAGCGCTTGCCATAGGATGCCACCCAGATGATATCGAGGTAGGATGTGCAGGCACTATTGCCACATGGACAAAAAGCGACATAGAGTTTTATTCAATGGTAATGACCTTGGGGGAATCAGGCGGCGATCCTGTCACAAGAAAGCAGGAACAGGAGAATTCAGCAGCCATACTTGGTATAAAAAAACTTTACTGGGGTGACTATATAGATACCAAGTTGCCGCTTGACAACGCCCTTATAACAGACATAGAAAAGGTCATAAATGAGATAGATCCCGATGTCGTCTTTGTGCATTATCACAAAGACAGCCATCAGGATCATAGGATTTTATCAACCGCCACAATCACGGCATCCAGGTATACGGCAAATCTGCTGTTCTATGAAGGCCCAAGCACCTATGAATTTTCACCTACTGTTTTCGTAGATATTTCCAGCAATATTATCAAAAAATTTGACTCGCTGCACGCCCACGCTTCACAGGTAAATAAGACAAATATAAGTGGTCTGACTATTAAAGAGATAGCTGAAGCAAATGCCATATTTAGAGGGGTTGAGGGCAGAGTAAAATATGCAGAAGCATTTATGCCTTTCAGATTTTTTGTATAGACATGGATGGTGTTCATAAATGTTGTTAAAGAATCTAATACTTGTGCCTCTGATTATTATTACCATTCTCACACGTAAACACTTCTTTGCTTTGGGCTTTTTCTGGTTGTTCTACTTATTTTTTTCCTTTTTAATCGCCTTTTTCATAATGCCCTTTATAATAAGATTTGCCTTTAGATTCAATATACTTGACATGCCAGCCAGCAGAAAGGTTCACAGCACACCTACACCCAAAATAGGTGGAATCGCCGTTGCATGCGGATTTATTCCTTCCATCCTGTTAACAGGCGCCCAATCCCCTGAGCTCGCTGCTATCATAACAGCCGCACTGCTTATATTTATATCAGGCGCGTTAGATGACATGTTTGACCTTTCCGCTAAAATAAGATTTCTTATCCAGTTTGTCGCTGTTTTTATAGTCGTTTGGTTTGGCGTGCATCTGAATATAATGGATGCCGGGACTTATATTGGAAAGGCCATAAATATCTTCCTTACGTTTTTGTGGATAATAGGCATAACAAACGCCTTCAACTTTTTAGACGGAATAAACGGAGAGGCGTCTGGACTGGCGGTTATTATAGGGATAACCCTTGCTGTCTTTGCCTTTAACAGCGGAGATACTTTGGGAGGAGGGGTTATTGTTATTGCTATCGGGGCGATATGCGGCTTTTTACCGTACAACTTAAAGCGCAATGCCGATATTTTTCTTGGAGACGGGGGAAGCGGTTTTTTAGGGTTCTTTCTGTCCGCCATGAGCATTCATATTGAATGGGGGGAACGGCCGGGTATAACAAACCTGCTGATGCCCGTAATAGTATTTTCCATCTGCATATATGATATGTGCATGATCACTGTCACGAGGATTTATACGGGAAAGGTAAAGACCGTTTGGGAATGGCTATCTTATACCGGCAAGGACCACATCCACCACAGACTTTCAAATATCTTCAATAGGGACAAGCTGACAGCCGTTGTCTTTATTTATGCTATATGTGCGAGCAATGCAATATTTCCTGCCTTATTTGCTATTTATAAAGGCACATCGGGCTGGTTTGTCATAGCAGCCTTTTCCCAGGCAATACTTATATATGGCATTGTTACTCTGTTGCTTTTCAGGTCAGAATATTCCCGAATAGATTTATAGGGTTATCCGCTTGATTGCCATAATTTTTGTTGTAACTACGTCAGGGCTAAAGCCCAATTCAGACTCCGTCGTGAGCTCAGTCGAACGATAAGACCGTCACTTCGACAGGCTCAGTACAGGCACTAACCCCAGCCTTAAGTCTGGGGTTAGTGGGTACACGTCATACCGGGGCTTTAGCCCTGATGGCACAGCGACCTGTCTGCGAGCGGGCTCGCTCAGGCAGGCACGAAGTTGTTCATGTTATTTATTGTCAATCCCTAAAATGGAATTTCTTCATTATTAATATCAAGATTGACATCTTCGGGTATCACTTCAGGTTGCTTACCCGCCTTGGATGACAAGCCTGTGTCTTCCACAGGACGTTTAGCCGGTACCCCAATGAATTGGAAATTATCAGCAACAACACG
>JANLHY010000526.1 GCA_024653795.1 Candidatus Brocadiaceae bacterium
GAACAAAATGGGAAGAACTTTAGAACATCTACTATATAAACATCTGGCGACACATCGGTGACGGCGTTTTTGAGGTATTAAAAAACTCAAGTTGCTAATTAGTAAATACTTATAAAATTACGACTACGGGTTCAAGTCCCTGCTTCGGCATTTTATCTTAACCGAATCTTCATCTTTCTTCTGATTTCTGCTTCTTCCCGCAATTTTCTTGCTTCTTCTTTCATATCACTCATATCATTTTGTAGCGCCGCCCATCCATATAGATGCGTATAATTAGGATTTGTGTGATATGCCCCTTTCCAGGTAACTTTTGCACTGTATTTTAATTTGAAAAATAGACGCTCAATCCTGGATTTGTTACTATATAACTCCTGATTCCCAAGGATCATAGCATGACCAAGTGATTGAATATTTACTTTCTTATTAATTGGAGGAATTATAAGGTTGTCCCTTTCCAATCCGTTAATGATTTCCTCAGCTTCTTTAACAATCGTCTCCACTTTTTTATGAATGGTATCTGCCGTGGTTAATTTTTCCTTTGCAAAACGTGGCGAATGACATGCATTACATACCGACAGCATGGCATTACGCCTCTCAGCCAATCTGGATTCATCCACTGCAACACCGTTTCTGTCAATATAAGATAATTCACCTCCCACTGGCCCATAGGCAAGCCCGAAACTAATATCATGAGTGCCCTGAGGCATATGGCAGGTAACACATACCGGTGACCGCAAGGATCGGATGGATTCAGATTCTTTTAATATACTAGACTGACTTGCCGTATAAACAGCGCCATGCTTGGAAGAGATGTATATCTCATAATGTGGTTGATCTGGCCCCATGTGACATGTTATGCAAGCCTCGGGAGTTTTTGCTTCGAGCGTATTAAAGGTATGTCGTGTATGACATGAATCGCACTTAAACTGTACGTTATGACACTGTTCACAATTTGCCGTGCGGGTCTCTTTGGAAATCTCTATATATTGACCGCAATCCAGCATTCTCTTCCAACCAATGGAATGACGACTCTTCATAAATTCGTTGTACTGTTTCGTATGGCATTTTCCGCAGCTACCAGCAATAACCTGGCGATTGACCCTTTTATCCTCACAACTACTTCCACTGTTGTAGAGATATTCTAGTTCCGATGCTTCCTTCACTGCAGGTTCCAACACAGAGGTTATATGACATGCCTCACACCCTACACCCTTTCTGGCATGTTTACTACCCTCCCAATCGGCAATCCAACCGTGCGTCACACCGCGCTCCTCATGACAGGTAATACATTTTAAAGATTCCTCTGTAATGCCTCTTTCCTCTTTAACAGATACCATCTTTTCTTCCTGAGGAATAGTCACTGTTTTTTTTTGCGGAGTACAGCCTGTAAGCCAAATTAATTCTGCAAAAAGAGGTGTAAAAACAAGGAATTTTAGTAATAGTTCAGCCCCCTCCCCTAACCCCTTCCACCAGGGGAGGGGAAAGCGTTTCCTCCCCCTGTCCCCCTCACTGAGGGGGAGAAAGGGGGAGGGGGGAGGGTTAGGGTGGGGGTGCTGAACTGTTAGGAATTTTATCAACTTATCGAAATATCTTGAAGAATATGGCATTGTTTTCCCCCTTTGATGGATTTGAATGCATTACCATTGGCTGGTATTATACACGCAAAATTTTAAAATAAAAGAGGTTATTCTGCGAAATGCCTATTAATGAAGAATATCGCAATCTTTAAAGAAGGGATCTTTGGATAGTTTGTCTTTATATGAATTGGTAATAGTTCAGCTACCTTAGACAGGATGAACAGGATGAACAGGATTAACAAGATAAAAGCTACCTTATTTCATCCTGATTATCCTGTTAATCCTGTCAAAAATATACAATATATTTTTTGCCAATAGATGCGGAATTGTCATACTCAAACCTTTTGAGACATAGCTGGTATTCAATGTAATTATCGTTTTGTCTTAAATGTAGTATAAAATACTTGACAAAGACAGTTTAATACATTAACAATATAATTGTTCTAAAAACTCAGTATGAATATTATCACGACCACTTTTTTGCAAGATAATTAATGTCATCTCCACAAAACATAGAAGAAAAAGAGAATAACCCGTTAATCCTTATCGTTGACGACATTGAAGCGCATGCAGAGCTTATGGAAGCTTTCCTGATAATGGAGGGTTATAAGGTTCAAGCTGCCACGGATGTCCAGGAGGCAATTCGACTCACAGAAAACCTTTCTCCAGATTTAGCTATTCTGGATGTAATGATGCCTGGTATGAATGGCTATGATTTATGCAAAAGACTGAAGTCAATATCGGACAAAAAGTATTTCCCCATCATTCTTCTAACTGGTTTAGATCGACTTGAAGACAAAATAACAGGTATCGAAGCCGGGGCTGACGACTTTTTTAGCAAACCCTTCAATAGGATTGAATTCACAACCAAGATTCGTTCCCTCCTTAAACTTAAAAAATTACAAGATGACCTTGATCATTCAGAGGACATAATCCTTACACTTGCAGTTGCTATTGAAGCT
>JANLHY010000556.1 GCA_024653795.1 Candidatus Brocadiaceae bacterium
ATAACCCCAGCCTTCAGGCTGGGGACTAAGAGACGAACCGAACCGGGCTTTAGCCCTGATACACCATAACATATAAAGGTTGGGTTGAGACTCTGCGAAACCCAACAATCTGGATGCAGGGGCAGGAATTACATGTTCCATGTTTCGACATGGGCAACATTCCAAAGCCATTTTGTCCAGCAAAAAATTGTCCAACAGTAAGCCCTCGATGGGGGAGGTCAGGTGGGGGTGCTGAACTGTTACGCAATTTTCATACATTGAGTTCCACTAACTCAATGTTTTTTCTGTCATAAACGCCTAATCCTTTTTTCTCTGCGGTTGCAATATGCCTGGCCTTTTGAAATACCGACGGATGGTTGTTTTCCTTACGTTTCTTGTCTATGATTTCAAGCCCTATCCTATCGATTGCTACCGGGTCAGTTCCAAAAAAGAGCCGTTCCTCATTCCACATCGTCCATGTTTTCATACTGGCTGGCCCACCATCAAAACATGCCTGCAATGCGTCTACAATATGCAAACGCACCTTGTCGCTAAGTACAGGATGCGCACAAACCTCTGCCGAGGCAGGATCGCAGAAGTAAGGCGTAGGATGGAATCTCTGGGTGTTATTGACAGCGCCAAAAGCAAGATTTTTGAGGCACAAGGTCACGCCTGCAATTCCATGATCTTTCATAACAGGCACATTGATAATTGCCGTAACGTGTTTGGTAACGATGTTGCTGAAGAGCGAACGCGCCCCATCGTCCTGGCGCAAGGTGTAATCGTCATCCAGTGATTCATAATAGATTGCCTTATCATATCCAGCCGTTGGTTCTGAGCCATAGCAGCGGACACCACTGTTCCCCTGGTTCAGAGGGAAGCCGGCCGTGATCAGATGGTAGCTAAAACGGTCCCAGATAATAATATTGTTTTCTTTTACCCCGGCGGCTATCAGACCAAGAACGATTGCGTTAACAACTTCTGGCCGGGTTGAGAGTTTTACCCCGCCGATTGGGTTGACCTTAATCCCAACAACATCTTCGGGGGTAAAGAATGTACGCCATGCATCTGCAGTCGTTTTTTTCCCTGTGAGAGTATACATACCCTCGTTCATTATATGCTGGATAATTTTTGGGTCTGGTTTACCATCCTTCATAATCCCACTTCTTTTAACGGCAATTACCCTGCTTTTGTCAAAGAAAGGAAGTGGTTCGTCAGCGCCAAAGGCTACTTGCAGATTTCTAAAACCGTTAATGCCTATTCCAGCGCCAGCAACGCCGAGTGCCGTATGTTTCAAAAAATCCCTGCGGGAAAGATGGGTATTTTTGATACTCATTGTATACACCTTTTCATAAAAATTTCTTTCGATAAAGTTCTGGGGCAATACATTAGCGATGGCGTGTCACTCCCGCCTTTTTGCAATACATACCAACCCGGCAAATGCTGCATTTGGGGGAGAGGGGGACACAGATGTTCTGTCCGTAGGTAACGAGGAGATCGTTGATGGTAAGCCAATACTTCTTTGGAAGTTTTTCACGAAGTGCAAATTCGGTCTCGTGAGGGTTCTTCGTTTTGACATACCCCCAACGGTTGGTAATCCGATGAACGTGGGTATCCACACAAATGCCAGGTTTTTTGTACCCCAGGGTTACTACCAAATTCGCCGTCTTGCGCCCCACACCATTCAGTTTCAATAACTCTTCAATTTCGTCTGGTACACTGCTGTGGTATTCTCCAATTAGTATCTTACAAATCTCCTTGATCTTCCGTGCCTTTGTCCTATAAAACCCTACAGGGTAGATGAGTTTTTCTAATTTTGGAATTGGAATTTTCATCATTTCTTTTGGATTATCCGCCACAGCAAAGAGCCTGCGAGAAGCCTCGCTGGTGGTTTGATCTTTGGTTCTTAGGCTCAAGAGACACGAGATCAGGACATGAAATGGGGTTCGTTTCCGGGAAATGGTCGTAACAATGGGTTCGATAAAACGTTTATTTTCGTGCCTTATACTCTTTAGTACTATATCAATATCAAACAACTGCAATCCCTCAATAAAAAAGCGGCAGCGTGCAAATTTCTGTTCACACGTTGCCGCTTATTTAATTTAAACTTTCTTTAAAAAAGTCATGTAACTAACAAATACATGACTCTTCCTATTTTCTATGAATTACGGCTTACCTCTCTTCTCGGCAAAGAGCTTATCATAAACAAAACCCGCTGCAATTCCTCCCAGGATCGGACCTAGCCACCAGACATAATG
>JANLHY010000573.1 GCA_024653795.1 Candidatus Brocadiaceae bacterium
TATTTTACAAGTACTTACGGATTCTGATTACAAAAAAGAACCTTCCATTCTTCATAAACAATTGCCTTTGTTCAACTTATAACCGGACACTAGTGATGCGATTTATCTTCATAAACTTGCCCTCGTAAAAACTGGGATGAGTCAAGTTTTCAATACATGATATACGATGCGTGATAATGGCTGAATGGTTATATGGCTGGATAGTCTTTTAACCACTCAACCATTCAACCATACAACTACTTGCATCTTGTTTTTATCGGTCTGAGGCTTCGCCTCGCTAGTTCGAACTATTCGCCTGTTTCTTTCTGAGCATCGCTTGCAGACTTTTCTTTGACGTTTGATGTCTGTTCTTCAACAGGATTCATACCCACCTGCTGGCTTTGCGATGTCCCTTCTTTCATTGCTGCCTGATGATATGAGCCTTCTAGTCCTGTCTTGCCTGATTCTTCTTCGGCAACATTCTGCATACCAACATTAGTGGTTGCATCCCTACCTACTTCTGCATGAGGAACATTCCCATGTTCGTGTTCGTGTTCGCCCTCACGCTCGCCGTGTTCATAAGTATGTTGTGCAGCAGGAATCTCATGTGTAACCATAGTTTCTAAGGACTTTGTAGGGAGGGACAGTTTAAACAAAAATATGGTAGCAACAATGAATGCAGCCCCTATAAGATACGTAACTTTAGACAAGAACGTACTTGATCTCGTACCAAAGGCAGATTGATCCCCCAAACCCCCGATAGCTGCCAATCCACCGCCTTTGCCCGATTGTAATAGAATAGACCCAATCAAAAACACACATAAAATAGGTACTGCAATCTTTAAACCAATAACTAAATTTAAAAAAAAGAATGCATTTAATATTCCAAAGATGACAATGATTGCAATTCCCCACTTAAATACCTTTTCAGCCTTTACCATGTAACTCTCCCAATATTAAAAATCCACTTGCTAAAATATTACTGAATTGATGCGGCATCAATTATTTTTAAAAAAGCTTCTAACTTAATACTTGCACCACCCACCAGAAGACCATCGATCTCCGGCTGTGCTAGTAACTCTCTCGTATTCTCTGGTTTTACGCTTCCCCCATATTGAATATATACACCATTGGCAATATCTTTACCATACCCATCTGTCAAAAAGCCTCTGATAAACGAATGAACTTCGTTTGCCTGCTCAGGAGAAGCTGTTTTCCCTGTACCAATAGCCCAAACAGGCTCGTAGGCAATCACAAGTTCTTCTACATAATTATTATCGATTCCCAGCAAACCATTTTTTAATTGATTCTTGACTACATATTCTGTCCTTCCTTCCTCCCTTTCAGTTAATGTTTCTCCGATACAAAAAATTGGTTTTAAATTAACAGATAGCGCTGTCTTTATCTTTGCATTGATAAACGAGTCAATTTCACCAAAGAGATGTCGTCGTTCTGAATGACCAATCAGTACGTGCGTACAGCCTGCTTCCTTAACCATCAACGCAGAAATCTCGCCTGTATAAGCGCCATTTTTTTCACTATGAATATTTTGTGCTCCTACGCAAATGTTACTGCCTTCCAACACCCTGGAAATATCTTTCAGGAATATAAATGGCGGACAAATCCCAGAAATGGTTTTGTTTTTGCCATGCAAATTATTTCTGAGCGATTTGGCAAACTCCACTCCTTCCTCAAGTGTGAGGTTCATCTTCCAATTCCCCACAATAAAAGGCTCTTTTCCCATTATCTTCGAATTATGCACTTTCAATCACACTTCGGAAACGATCCTAAAATTTTCATATCAAAACATTTTTTAGATACCTCTTTGAGTGCTTTCTGAATAGTTTCATTCGATGTATGACCCTCAAAATCCAGATAAAAACAATATTCCCACGTTTTTTTTCTGGTAGGTAATGACTCAATATTTGTGAGATTAATATTATACGTTTTGAAAGGCTCTAGTATCTCTAATAAAGCGCCTGTTCGATTTTTTATATAGCACATTACTGCAGTCCTGTCTTTCCCGCTCGGAGCGCCGTAATCTTTGCTCAGCACAAAAAACCTCGTTATATTGTTTGGGTTGTCTTCTATGTTCTTAAAAAGGATATTTAATCCATACAGTTGCGCTATTTCCGCATTTGCTATTACTGCATAATATTGCCCTTCTTTTCCTGATTTTGAAGCATCCCTGACAATACGAGCAGCCTCGGCGCTGCTGCTGACCTCTATAAGTTCAGCATGAGGAAGATTGCTTGCCACCCAATTTTTACATTGAGACAAAATCTGTGGTTTTGAATATACTTTTTTAATCTCCTCTTTTATGCAATTTGCCATTAAGTTGTGGTGAATTGGCAAAATAATCTCGGCGCATACTTTTACATCGAACTCCACAAACATGTTTAGTGTTTCTCTTATACCGCCTTCTGTTGAATTTTCAACCGGCACAATTCCGTAATCACTCCTCCCCCCTGCTACGTCTCTGAAAACATCGTCAATGCCCCGTACCGGGACGTATTCAACATACGGCCCAAACTTTTGTTTAGCGGCAAAGTAACTAAAAGTTCCTTCCGGGCCCAAGTATGATACTTTGATGGCCTTTTCCAATACCAAAGAACCTGCCATCAGTTCCCGGTATATTGCAGCAAGACATTCGTCCGTAAGCGGTCCTTTATTTTGTGACTTAATTCGTGAATATACCTCTTGTTCTCTGTTTGGGACGTACATTTGCGCCTGGTTTTGTTTCTTTATCTCGCCAATTTTCAATACGATTTTGGCTCTTTCATTGAGTAAGTCTACTATTTTAGAATCCAGCGCATCAATTTCCTTTCTCAAATAGTCTATGTCCATGGTGAATTTTAGTTAATTCCAATTTTTTTAATTTTATGTTTAGTTATTGTCAACAAAGCAGTTAGATTTATACATTTATTTGGGTAAATTTATCAGAATTTGATATAAGAGTCAATAAAATTAAGTTATTTCAGTTTTTTTAATTGACTGTCCACAAAAGGCTGTTAGAATAAATTTCAGATGTACATTATTGTTGCTCTAATATTTTGTAAAAAGGTATGTTATGACGCAACCCGTCTTGCATACTTAATGTTCTTTGAATTTATATAGTATTTTTATTTTGCCTACCTAATTTTTCGTAATGGTATTCATTATTTATTTAAAATTTTTCAATTAGGTACTTATACATAATCTTCATAATATTAAGTCTATATTAGAAAGGAAGATATACATGGTAGGTGGACGGATCAGAGGATCTCAACAAAGAATAGGGGTATTTGTTGACGTCCAAAATATGTTTTATTCGGCAAAAGCGTTACACCAATCAAAGATTGACTATAGTAAACTCCTATTAGAAATTGTAGG
>JANLHY010000574.1 GCA_024653795.1 Candidatus Brocadiaceae bacterium
CATCTCAATAAAGAGGCTACAGCAGAATCCATCAAACAGTTTGCGGCCGATGTGGTTATCCTTGCTCATGGGGCAAAACACGTTCTTGTTGAAATCAACGGCGCACAAAAGAACAATGTACTCAACGTCAAGAATGCCTTCTCTTCCGCAGATTCTCTAGGAAATAATGTGGCGATCGTCGGAGGAGGCCCTGAAGGTTGCGAACTTGCAGACTTCCTTGCCTCCAGAGGCAAGAAGATTACCCTTATAGAGATGCGGCGTGTTCTCGGACTAGGGCTGGTTGCTCACCCTCGTTATCATGTTTGTGAACGACTCAGAAAGAAGGGCGCTCAATTACACATCAACACAAAGGTAACGAAAATCGGACACGATTACATAGTCGTCAGCCGTCGTAGGGAGGCAGACCAAAAACTTGAAGGTTTTGACAATATCGTCATTCCCACACTCCACCAACCCAATAATGCGCTTGCAGCATCTATCCAAGACTTTGTACCAGAAGTTTATACAGTTGGTGATGCGATGGAAGGCCGTACAGCGCTTGAGGCCATAGCCGAAGGTGCAGAGATTGGAATGAAATTGGAAAATGGGTAGCCATACGAGAAAAAAAACGGTTGTCATTGGACTGGACGGCACTCCGTACAGCCTAATTCAAAAATTAACGCAACAAGGCGTTTGCCCGAATTTATCCAGATTACTATCAATCGGCTCGCTCCGAGAAATGAAGTCTACACACCCCCCTGTATCCTCTGTGGCGTGGTCGTCTTTTATGACAGGTGTAAACCCCGCCAAACACGGCATTTTTGGTTTTTCAGATAGAATTCCCCATACCTACGATGTGTATTATCCCAACTCCAGTCATGTGATGAGTAAACCTATTTGGGATATCCTGGGCAATTATAACAAGCGCTCCATCGTGATTAATGTGCCGTCTACATACCCAGCCTCAGAAATGAATGGCATCCTTATAGCAGGATTCGTGGCGATAGACCTTGCCCGCGCATCGTTTCCAACTTCAATTGTACCCACTTTGAAGGAAATGGGGTACAAAATCGATGTTGAAACACAACTCATTCATGAATCA
>JANLHY010000593.1 GCA_024653795.1 Candidatus Brocadiaceae bacterium
AACGGTACATGCAGGGCTGTTGCCGGTATTAACCTTCATGGAGAAATTATTATTCAGGAAACGAGTACAAGAAGCAGTACGTAAGGAGCGTGGGGCAAACGCACAGTATCAGATTGTTGATGCCATGCAAATGATAGTAATCGGGTTGATAGCAGGAGCAACCTCGATGGTGCAGATAGTGAAGGTGTGGGCGGATGAGGTACTGATGAAGCTTGTCCTCGTGAAAACGGGGAATAGCGGAATGGAAAGAAATTCCTGTAGATGCCACGATAGGGCGTAACAACAGGTCTATCCGGCAACAATCTCACGAAGTGTAATCAGCAAGTTAGGCACAGAAACATTTCAAATCGTTTCAAATCCTAAATCAAAGCCAGAGATTTATCATTAAAAACCGGCAATTCCAGGCCCCTCCTTTTCTTCAGAAACAGCAATCTTTACAGCCTCTTTGAATGGGGTTTTCACTATGGGAACAAACTGATCGATACTGTGATCGAGACAGACAACCTCGTTTTTCAACCCTTCAATAAGAGGATGTGCTATACCCGATGGTACAGGAGTTACCAAATCCACCAAGTAGGCAACAAGGCGTGGTGTTAAAACAGGCACGCGGAATATGATCCTTCTGGCAATTCCCCTTGCATCCGCATACTGATCCATCATCTCCCGGTAGGTTAGAATCTCTGGTCCTCCGATATCAAATCTTTTTCCCGCAGTTTCTGGATTTAAAAGGCATCCCGCGAGATAGGCTAAGACGTCCCGCACTGCAATGGGTTGAATCCTTGTATCTATCCACTTTGGACATAGCATAATGAACAGACGCTCCACGAGATATCTCAGCATCTCAAAGGATGCGCCTCCTGCCCCTATGATGACGGCTGCGCGTAGAATAGTAGGATATGGCTTTCCAGAAGAGAGTATTTCTGCAACCTCTGCCCTGCTTTTTAAGTGTTCCGAGAGATTTTTTCCCATTTCTCCGAGGCCACCGAGATAAATTACCCTTTTCAGTCCTTCAGCATTTGCTGCAGCAATAAAGTTTTTTGCAGCACGTTTATCCATCTCGGCAAATTCAGTATTTTTGAAGATACTCTTTCCACCCAGAGAGTGGACGAGATAGTAAGCAGAGTGAATACCATGAAGGGCATCTCTTAAACCTTCGCCCTTGACAAGGTCACCGATCACAACCTCAATATCCGCATTTTTCTGGATAAGGGCAGAGAGTTTAGATGGATTGCGCACAAACAGCCTTAGCTTGATGTTTCTTTGGGAAAGTTCGGGTATCAGCCTGCTTCCTATAAAGCCAGTACTTCCGAGAACAAGCACCCTGTCATCTGATTTAAGTATTAATTCTTTGATAAGCACAGTTTATCGTAAATCCGATGAATTGCTAATAAGAGAAAAGGAACAGAACCGTTTTCAGCATATCAAGCCATGAGAAGGAGGGACAAGCTTAGCTGGTAGACCGGAGAACAGGGTCTCCGGCTTACCTGCTAAACTTTTAACATACTGGAATGTATCATATCGGAGAACAGACCCTTATCACGCTTCTTTCGAAACTTAGAGGGCTATTTTGATAGAAAAAAGGTAACACACGCGCACAGCCGATTTTTAGTCCCATTGATATACGTTGTCATCGTAATACAGTTCAAGATCGTGTTTGTGTTTTAGTTCTTCCTGGGCTAAAATTTTACATAAGTTTTTCATCTCAGGATTATCAGAGGACTTAGCCATACTTACGTAAAAGTTATAGGATTTCTGCTCTTTCTTCATGGCTACGATCAGCACATCCTGAAAATCCTTGATTTCGTGGACGTCTTTATCAACCAGGTATTCGGTAATATGAAGGTCTTGAATTTTAGCAGGCTTGAATTGCTTGATTTTAGATACATCGAGTTTCTGTAACATCTTCTTATGCTTCAATTCTTCATCGGCCAATTCCTTTATCCATATCCTCGCTGCTGCATCTTTTACAAATTTTAATGCGTCCGTATAAAATTTATGTGCTTTATCTTCCTGCTGCGCAGCTTGTTTAACAATTTCTTTCACATCCATTGTTGCCATGCCTCCCTCCTTTTTCAATATGTAAAATTTATTTCTTCGATTTACCCGATGCTTTTAATTCAGCCAATTTGTGCTCGGCTGCAATGGCTGCCGTGACTCCCTCCCCTATTGCAGTCGCAATTTGCCGGTATGAATTTTTCCGAATGTCGCCAACGGCATACAGCCCTTCGAGCGCAGTTTCCATATGTATGTTTGTCTCAATATGGCAGCCCGCATCCACACATAACAAACTTCCCAAAAAACCTGTATTAGGCGAACTACCTACAAAAATAAAAACCCCATCGCAGGGAATATCCTTCTTTTCTTTTGTCACAATGTTTTGGGTAACAACGCCATCTACCTTTTCTTTCCCGTAAATACTTTCAATTACCGTGTTGAGTATCACTTTTATCTTTGGATTTGAAAAGGCATCGTCAAGATAAATCTTTGTGGCTCTAAATTCATCCCTTCTGTGGATTATCTGTACAGATTGGGCATATTTGGTCAGAAAAATACCCTCGGTTATAGCGGAGTCGCCTCCACCAACTGCAACGACATTCTTACCCCTATAGAAAGCGCCATCGCAGGTCGCACAATAACTAACTCCCTTGCCGTAAAATTCCTCTTCGCCAGGGACACCCAATTTTTTTGGGTCTGCACCGGTTGCTAAAATAACTATATGACTCGCGTACTTATCTGTATCAGTCGTTACGACCTTTAAGCCATTTTCTACATCCAATTTCAAGACTTCTTCGTACCGTATCTCTGCGCCAAACCGTTTGGCCTGCGCCTCCATTCGTTGCGTCAATTCGACACCACCGATGACCTCCGGAAATCCAGGATAGTTCTCAATCAGTTCCGTGCCGACTAACTGGCCGCCCAAATATTTTTTTTCAAGGATTACGGTCTTCAATAAGGCACGACAGGTATAAACGGCCGCAGAGAGGGCGGCAGGGCCTCCTCCGATAATGATTACATCGTAATCTTTATTCACATCCCCTTCAACCCCTTCATGGCATTCAGGACCTGCCATCCATAAAAATTCAAGGCAAACTGTTTTTTCTCAATATGGCATTCGAGACATTGTTTCGTCCCCTCGGTAGCCCATGCACGGGTTACAAAGGCAGTTTTAGCCTTTTCTCCTTTTGGGGTAAGCTTATCCTTTCCGGCGTGACAGAAGCTACACGCTGTCCCCATAATTTCAGATAGCTCAAACATTCTTTTTGCCTCTTGTTCATTTTCTTTATAATGCTTCCTATCGACATGGCAGTGGTCACACTCAACCCCCAAGGCAACAGAGGCATTCATCATCATCTTCGATTTCTCCCCTTCCTCTGTAAATACCGTCAAATCTTCATTATGGCAAAAATTACATTCTACTCCAAAAAGCGCTGATATCCTTTTAACCTGAGCTTCTCTTTCTTCTTTGGCGCCTTTAAAATAAGGATTTGAATACGTAACAGATGGTTTGCTTTTCGCAGGCTGCTCTGTATTCGTTAAAGCGCTGTTTCCAAAATAAAAAGATGTCGCCATGCATACAGCAAATACATAAAGCATTAGGCACTGTTTCTGTATCAATTTAAACATAAAGAATTCATCATAAAAAATGTGCAAGAGATACGGTCACCATTAATCGAGCTTATCGAATAAATCTTTATTTGCACCACAGGATGGACACACCCAATCTTCTGGTAAATTTTCAAAAGAAATCCCAGGGTTAACGCCATTATCCGGGTCGCCCCTTGCTGGATCGTATATATAACCACAGACCCGACACTCCCATTTTGACACATTTTCTCCTTATTTTTGCATTAATAAATCAATTGTACCATACAGTAACAAATGAATTTTCGTTTTATTATTTAAGCCTTCAAACTAGTTTCTTGTACATGTCTTTACCTGAACCGCAGGATGGACACACCCAATCGTCAGGTAAATTCTCAAAAGGCGTTCCAGGATTAACACCGTGATCCGGATATCCGTCTTCCGGGTCGTATATATATTCGCACACCTGACACTGCCATTTTGCCATATTTTACACTACCTTGTATTGCGTAATCAATCTTTAAAATAAAAGAAAGTGCAGATGTTTTTCATAATCTGCACTTTCTTTTTAACTTCTTATCAAAATTGAAATTTAACGATTTTCGATGGGTATTTGTTTGTCACGGAGATTTTTGTGGCACTCAAAACAGGTCTTTTCAACCATTTTTATGAAGGATTTAAAGGTTGTTTCCTGATTATTTGATGCAGCCGCTTTTTGAACCTCCAGTGCCGATGCTGCTATCCCTTTCAGATAGCCATCAAACTCCTCCTTCAGTCTTGTAATCTTCTCTGAATCATTTGGATCTATTTTAGCCCGCTTGAACCACTTGTTTTCCTTTGGATCAACGGGGAAAAATGTTGCGCTTATTTTGTAACTCTGGTCCACAATAGCGCCAGCCTCCTGCGCAACATACTTAAAACTTCCCGCCAATATTCCATCAAGTATATTGCTTACACGTTTTGCAATCTCATCCATCAATACCTGGGTAGGTTCAGCAACATGCTCGTGTGTAACTCCCTTTTCCTCTGCAAAAATAACCTTAGTT
>JANLHY010000594.1 GCA_024653795.1 Candidatus Brocadiaceae bacterium
GCGGGGGAAAAACGTTTCCTCCCCCTTGACTTCGTCGTGAGCTCAGTCGAACGATGGGGGAGGGCAGGTGGGGGTGCTAAACTGTTACGAAATATAAATAATAGATCAACGTCTTTTGATTGTTTTTACACCGGTTTGTATTTGATCAAAAAGATTCACCATCTCTAAGGCAGATAAAGCAGCCTCAGCTCCTTTATTTCCTGTCTTTGCGCCCGCACGGTCTATTGCCTGTTCCAGAGTCTCTGTGGTAATTACGCCATTAATGGTTGGAATGCCTGTAGACAGTCCAACGTGTGCAATTCCCTTGGCTGATTCGCTTGCAACATAGTCGAAATGGGGTGTTTCTCCGCGTATAACAGCGCCCAAACAAATTATTGCATCATATTTTCCGCCCTGTGCAACCTTGAGGGCTGTAATTGGTATCTCATAGGAACCGGGCACCCAAAAGGTATCAACATCCCCTTCTTTTACGCCGTGCCTGGTAAGTACATCGATGGCGCCGTCCAATAAACGCTTTGTTATAAAATTGTTAAATCGGCTAACAATGATTCCAAACGTCTTTCCGGTGCCAATTAAGTTTCCCTGGAATTCGATACCCATAATAGTTCCTCTTTTTGGGTCTGGAGACAAGATTAATTATTGCCTGATTTGCTCAAAAACGAAATCATTTCATCAGAATAGTAGCATATACCAATAAATCTTTCAAGGCTTTTCTCTGCGTTTTTAAGTTTTTTTACGCTCTTGATTGTTCTCAGGTTTCATTTGTAATTTCAAGGCATTCAAGGAAATTTGATTTTAGAAATAAACTATTTTTAGCTTAGAGCCATTACACATGTAACACTAATATTTTTTTTGTTGATTAATGCAACATCCTGTGGTAGTACTATTTGCTAATCTTTTAGCTTTTACCGGGGAATTCAACCATGACAAAGGACGAAGTCTTAAAAACTGTATTAGAATCACCTTCCCTGCCTACCTTACCGACAGTTGCATATAAACTCATTTCGATTTCTTCGAATGAAGAAATCGGTATGAAGGATATTTCATATCTCATATCAAAGGATGCCTCCCTTTCAGCAAAAGTATTAAAAATAGCCAATTCAGCCCTTTACAATCTTCCTTGTAAGATAAGCACCATACACCAGGCTGCATCAAGACTCGGAATGAATGCGATTAGAAACCTCACTCTTTCCTTTTCTTTTTTATCCGTAA
>JANLHY010000604.1 GCA_024653795.1 Candidatus Brocadiaceae bacterium
AAAGTCCCCTCTTGGGAGGGGACTTCGTCGTGAGCTCAGTCGAACGATTTAGGGGTGGGTAAGCTTGTCCTCGTGTAAACGGGGATCGGTAATTCGTGAGATATTCACTGAGATTTCACAACCCTTGTCCTCGTGAAACTTGTCCTCGTGAAAACGGGGAACGGGGAAAGGAACCCACCCCTAACCCCTCCCAAGAGGGGAATTGTGGAGTCTCCTCCCAAGAGGGGAATAATTTGTGCCATTATAAAATATGTATGCAATTCCCCATAGTTTGTCTCTACAAAAGAAGAATACGGAGGTAAGACTTTCATATCACTTCGTTGGCATTGGCGGTATTGGTATGAGCGCCATTGCCCAGGTTCTCAGGGAACAAGGCCATATCGTCAGCGGTTCGGACAGAAATTACGACAAACAAATTACCCCTTACCTATTTTCTGCGCTCGTATGCAAAGGTATTTCACTTCATCCGCAGGATGGTTCCGGTGTGAAAGAAGATACGGACTTTGTGGTCACTTCTTCCGCTATTGAAGAAGACAACCCCGATATTAAAAAAGCCCTTGTACATAACAAAAAGATTATAAAACGCCCCAATCTGCTTGCCGGGATGTTTAACCGTAAGTATGGAATTGCCATTGGCGGAACGAATGGGAAGACTACGGTAAGTTGTATGGCAGGTTATATCCTTGATTATGCAGGCTTATCCCCTACGGTTATTGTCGGCGGGTGTATTAAAAATTATATAGATAACTTTCATTTGGGCAACGCAAAGACAGGCGCGTCAGATATTATATCCATTGAGGCAGACGAGAGTGACGGCAGCATTGTCTTGTATACACCGCGTATAGCCGTCATCACCAACATCTCGAAAGACCATAAATCCATCGATGAAATATCCAAAATGTTTGTGAGTTTTTCACAAAATACCGCCGAAACACTCATTGTCAATGCAGATTGTCCACGTCTGAAAACGATAGAACTTAAGCATAAGAACATTATTACCTATGGGATCAATAACAACGCGATAATACGCGCAAAAAATATTATTTGTAAACCATTCCAGTCCACGTTCGACGTCGATAGTCATTCCTTTGAAATAAATCTTCCGGGCATTTATAATGTATCTAATGCGCTTGCGGCCATCGCCATTGCCAGAACTCTAAACATCAACGACGACAAAACAGCCACAGCTCTCAGGCAATTTAAGGGTGTACAACGTCGGATGGATATTATTGGAGAATTCGATGGTGTAACGATAGTGGATGACTACGCCCATAACCCCGAAAAACTTATGGCTGCGATAAATGCCGCAAAGCTCGGCTGCAAACGGGTCATTGCAATCTTTCAGCCGCATGGTTATAGTCCCACAAACTTTATGAAGGAAGAACTCATCAACGCCTTTATTAACGTCTTATCTCTCCATGACATCCTTTTCATGCCTGAGATATATTATGCAGGTGGCACTGCAAGTAAAAATATCTCTTCTGCTGATATTATCAAACGAGTCAAAGAAAGCGGCAAAAACGCCTTTTTCATGGAAAAAAGAGACGATATCATCCCTGAGATCAAAGAGCGGGCACAAACAGGTGACTGCATCCTCGTCATGGGCGCTCGAGACAACACACTAACGGAATTTTGCCAGGATATTTTGCATTCTCTGCAAAACGAGTAACGTAAGATAAAGACTTTTAATTCCACCCCACCTATCAATCCGAAATACCCCCTTTGCTGGTTCAATCGTCTTCGATTGAACCTAAACATTTTGCAATTTTCATAGTTTGGCGCTAACTCAAAATCTACGGCTCCGTTCAAAACTTATGGTTCAATCTGCAAGATTGAACCAGCAAAGTGGTTACCAACAGTAGAGACGCATTGCTATGCGTCTGTACAACTCCTGCCATGATTTCATAACACACTATACTTGTCCTCGACTCAGATCGGGGAGATGTTAACCTTACAACATGCATCGCCCGCTAAC
>JANLHY010000608.1 GCA_024653795.1 Candidatus Brocadiaceae bacterium
GTCGGCGTATAATGCCATTAAAATACCCATTGCCTCACGATATTTGGTAAAACTCAATTTAACTGCCTCATCCATTGCGTTCAAATGGTCTCTGGCAAATCTTGGTGAATGGCATCCCTTGCACGTATTAATCCATGCATCACGCGTCGCCTTATACCGGTAAGCCCCGTGATCCACAAGTGAGGTGCCCATGAAGGTGTAAACCGTAGATGTTTTGGTAACGTTATGTTCTCCATCCTGCATGTGACAGGTAACACACGGCGCATTCGTAAATTCACCCGTTACGGCGCTGCCCGGGTGGAAGGTTTCGGGATTAAAATAATACGCCGGGTCATACCGCCGGATCACAGGTAAAAATCTGTAGAGTTACTTCCTGCCATTTTTCTCGTCAGGTTTGGCTAACACACCTTCAGACCAATTGATGATTGCTCCAATGTCAACAGGTTCGCCGCCAATGGTCATCTTGTGTTGTCGTCCTTCCAATAACTTTTTCTCTTCACCCTCTAATAATAATGTAGCCTCACCCTTTACAGCCGTCACAATAGTTTCAAAATCCCTCGCCTGGATATTCACAGTACCTTTGTTTGTGCGTATTCTTCCATTGGGTGTATCGATTTCAAATGGTGTTTTTGATTCCTTCGCGGAAATAAGTATCTGTCCGGTCTTAAGCTGTATCTTCAACGGATCAATAAAATGCACCTCAGTATTTGAGTCTATACCTACATCCGTACCTTTTTTTGTGGATAGAGCGATTCTCCCTTCGCTGCCAGTCCTTAGGGTAATACCATTCCGAAAATTGATATGGTTCGACACCTGCTTCCATTCCTTACCCCCAGGATACAAAATTTGAATATTCCCTTGAGCATCCAACAAACCGATTTCCCCACCCTTATGCGTCAGATAAAAAGATACCGCTACCAATATAATCGCCCCGCCCCCGACTATAGCGCCTAAAACTATGAATCCCTTTTTCGTAGGTCTTGAAATGAGTATTCCCAATTCATAAAGAACAATCATGGGGACGGCGGTCATGGTTTGGGTAAAGGGATCAGGCGGAGTAACTATAGCAGCAATGATAAAGATTACTAAGAGAGCGTATTTTCTCCACGCTATAAATTTATCAGGCGTAATAAACCGGATCTTTGAGAGGAGGAGCATAACGAGTGGCAATTGGAAGACTAATCCCAGAGCTACCGTCAGCATGAAAACAAATGAGACGTATGTCCCCATGGTAATAATGGGTTGGATGCCAGGGCCGAGGATGCCGATCAGGAATTGCAAACCAAAGGGGATTAATAAAAAATACCCAAAGAACCCTCCAACCACAAACGCACCATAAGAAATGGGAAGAAACAAAAGCACATACTTTTGCTCTTTTTTATACAGTCCCATGCTCACAAATTGCCATATTTGGTAAATGACAAATGGATAGGCCAAAAAAACTGATGTTATAAAACACAGTTTCATGTAAGCATAGAAACCCTCCTGGTAACTTAACACCTGCAATTCCGTCGAAAGGCCGGCTTTTAACATGGCAAACTTATGTGGGTTTTTTGCCACATCCAGGATCTGTACCTTAAAAAACCAGCATACTACAAAACAAAGAACAATGGCGATAATGGAATAAACGACCCTGCGTCTCAACTCTTCCAGATGTGAGCCTAATGACATCCTTAAATTTTCAATTCCATCAATTACTTCTTCTGTTTCTAACTTTCCCACACTCGAACCCCAGTAAGTTTATTGATGCGTAATATCGGCCTTTACTCTTGAAATCGTAATAAAAAAATAGTGGATTTATATTACAAACATACCTTTAAAATTACAAGGAACAATTCGAGGGGTTATCGAAGGGATTTCACTCAAGGGAAAAAGACTTGAAATACGTATGATTTGGATAGGAGCGTTAATACATTTTCTTTGCTAAAAATGTCAAAATTTCACTGTTTAGAGACTATAGAACGTAACTCTATTTCCGCCTTTCTCCTTGGACTCAAACAGAGCCTTATCCGCAAAGCTAATAAGATCGTATTTTGTGAAAGCATCTACGGCAGGTTTTATTTCTGCAACCCCAAGGCTTACGGTAACCGTATATTTTTTGTTATTATCGATAAACGCATGCATAGCAATCGATTCTCGTAGTTTTTCTGCTACAATCTGAGCTTCCTGCCCAGTCGTTTCAACAAGAACAATGGCGAATTCCTCACCGCCATAACGAGCAAGCATATCGTAGTCACGAAGCGCTTTTCGCATCAATTTGCATAATTCTTTTAAAATAAAATCACCGGCTTGATGCCCATATTTGTCATTAAAATGTTTGAATCTGTCAACGTCTGCCATAATCAGACTGAGAGTTGTATTTTTGCGGGTCGCCAGGTTAATCTCCTTTTCAAGAAAGCTTTGGAAGTAGCCATGATTGTATATCTCTGTTAAGCTATCTAAGTGCGCGAGTTTTTCAAGGTGTTTGCTTTTTTCTTCGAGTTCCCTGTTCCTTTGATCGTACGATATGTTTATAGCGCTCAGCGCAGCATTGGCCTCTTGCAGAATTTCTTCAATCGATTTGGAATTCTCCATATGAAAGCCAAATAAACTGGCAGTTTGTGTTGTTTCCGAGACAACAAGTTTCAGTATCTTGTCAATGATTTCATCATCGAAGTTAAGCATTGTCTTAGATGCGCTGAGAAATTTTTGATGGTATTTCTGAGGATTATTCGAATAGAGAATGCTGGTGATTATTCCCGATAAATAGACAACATCAACGGCAAGCGTAAGCTTTTTGTCATCATCTTTATAGCCTTCCGGACAATGATGGTAGCGAATAGGAGTTGATAACAGAGCGGGAAACCCCCACTTTTTGGTAACCTCGTATCCAATAAATGCATGGTCTGCTCCTATGATTTGCTGTTCCAGTTCGAAGGTGCTTTTTTCACCCTTGAATGCCTCTAACAATACTTGCTCATACTGTCGTGGTAATGAGGTGGCTATAATCAGTTCTCCAATATCTTGTAAAAGTCCGGCAACAAAAACCTCTTCCCAATCGGATTTGCCGATCTCTGCCATGATAAGTTTTGCCGCTACGGCGTTAGACAGGGATTGTTCCCAAAATTTTTCATAATTAAATACGTCCTTTTTGTTCTTCGCTTTTACGGATAAAAAAGAAAAGGAAAGAGTGAGGTTTCTAATCGCATTCATTCCGAGTCTTGATGCAGCCTGGTGTATGGTGCTTATCTTACAAGGAAGAT
>JANLHY010000621.1 GCA_024653795.1 Candidatus Brocadiaceae bacterium
TATTTTTATCCTGTATATCCTGTCTAAAATCAGGTTTTGGGGAAAGCAAAGTTGAGGTTAAACGAAAGGTCAAGGATTTAAAGTAAAAGATATACAGGATGAAAAAATTATAATGTAAATCCTGTTCATCCTGTCTAAGATAGCTGAACTATTACGGAAAATATACTAAAAAATTTCAGAGGGTACTGTAGTTTATAAACCATTCCACTTATATAACAACAACCTCTCTTTTGTATCGTCTGTGTATGGATTAGCCTCAAACGTTATTATCGGTGGATTATTTGCCTCAAACTCTTCGATTTTCCTTAATGCACGGACTACCAGAATATTTTGAGGTTTACATAATGAGGATCTCAAGTCAATATTCAGCCCTGCAACATCCCGTATTTTCCTCACATCCCACTGTGGCGCGTAATAACCAAAGAACCTTTTCTCGCCACCGCAATAGATTTTTGTAGAGAGGCAATCAAACTGCTTTTCAATGAATTGGATTAGCTGTACTGGCGCTGGAACGTCACTATGGTATTGAAGAACTAATTTGACCGACATCACCGACATACTGACAACAAATGCTACTGTAAGGATTATAGAAATGCCTTTGTTTATCTCTTCATAGACTTTGCATAATCCATACGCAATCAGCATCAAAGCTACTGGTATGATAGGCAGTATATGTCTCGGATTCATCACATTTTGTCCCAGAATTACCCAAAACATATAAGGAATTATGTACACTCCCAGAAAAAATCCTCTACGGTCAAATCGATACCGCTTGAAGGAATAAAGAAAATAAAGAAGAGAGGCAATCATAATCAAGGAAGCTGTCAGCCTCAAAAACGAGGCATCATTCCACCAACCGCCAAGCCCGTACACCCATATCGACTTTACAAGACAGGTAACCCTGTCTAATCCGCCAAAGGTGATTACCGAACCACCCCAGTCGGTAAAATGTCCATGAGAAAATGAAAGACCGTACTCACAAAAACTATGAATGCCCACATAACCTAGCTGTGGAACAAGCCACGTACAAATACCAACAATAAATCCTATCAACCCATATAAAATGATATTATCAAAGTACGCTCTTTGAAAAGTCAAATATAATAAAACCCCCATCCATAAGGCTATAAATGGAAAGTAGGAAAGCCGTACACCCAGTCCGAAACCCAGGAATAGGCTACCCAAAAAAAGATAATTTCTATCACTCAATCGCCCATACCTTTTTGAAATACAACGAGTCGTGAGATTAATATCCGCCTCCTCTGCAGCTTTAGATGCAGGTAACCGTAGTAGGACTTTCAATTTAAACCCACAATACAAAAAATAGGCGGCTGACATTACAAAGAAAAGCCCCATAGCATCGGAGGTAGGTCTTTCCGCCTGCAACCAACAGAGGGTGTTGATAAGGTAAAGGACCGCAGTTAGTATAGCAACTCTTTCAGAAAACAATTGTCTGGTAAGGAAAGAAAGCGGATACATGGTAATACTGCCAAAAAGAACACCGGGCATTACCAATGACCATACGTCTTGATGTGATAGTTTGAAAAATAACGACGAAGCAACCATGTAGACAGGATAACCAGGAAAGTGTGGCTGAAGGAGAGACAGGTCGTAATCATGAAGTCCTAAGGCAAAGTCTATGCTATCGCAACTATCAAGATACCTTCCAACAAAACACAGACGTGTTAAAAAACATATAAAAAACAGGATGCTTACCTTACTTCGAAAATTCATAATAGTTCACTGGAGGAAAAAGATTTGACAAGATAACAGGATTAACAAGATTATTATTTTAATATTTTTATCCTGTATATCCTGTCTAAAATCAGGTTTTGGGGAAAGCA
>JANLHY010000630.1 GCA_024653795.1 Candidatus Brocadiaceae bacterium
TCAAAAAAAGCTGGCCTTCCGCCAGGCACGCTTATTCATATTGGAGAAAAAAAGACTGAAAAAGTTAAGATTACCATCATAGATTACGACGAAGTGCACTTTCACGAAAAAGAGGCAAAGACAATTGAGGAATGTTTTCCCTTTAAGGACAAGAGCAGACCCACCGTGACGTGGATAAATATCGATGGCATTCATCAGATTGAAACATTAGCGAAGCTCGGTGAGTGTTTCAAAATACATCCCCTGATTATAGAAGATATCCTGAATACAGACCAACGTCCAAAGATGGAAGATTTCGATGAGTATATTTATATTGTTCTCAAGATGCTTTATTTTAATGGCAAAAGCAGCGAGATAATTACTGAACAGGTAAGTTTGATCCTGGGATCGAATTTTGTTATCTCTTTTCAGGAACAGGGAAAGGAGGGGGATGTTTTTAATGTAATTAGAGAGCAAATCAAAACGAACAAAGGCCGCATAAGAAAAATGGGAGCCGACTACCTGGCTTATTGCCTGGTAGATGCAATAGTCGATAACTATTTTATAGTTCTGGAAACTTTGGGAGAAAAGATAGAATCATTAGAAGAAGAATTAGTCAACTATCCAACACCTGAAATATTACGCATAATTTATACCCTGAAAAGAGAAATGGTATTATTACGCAGATCGGTTTGGCCACTTAGAGAGGTTGTCAATAAATTGGAGAGAGGGGAATCTTCGCTCATTCAAAGATCTACGGGAATATACCTTAAGGATGTTTATGATCATACTATCCATGTAATTGATACACTCGAGACATTCAGGGATATGGTCTCTGGTATGCTTGAGATTTATCTCTCAAGTACCAGCAACAGGATGAATGCGGTAATGAAGGTGCTTACAATGATTGCAACGGTCTTTATGCCTCTCACCTTTATTGCAGGAATCTACGGAATGAATTTTCAATATATGCCGGAGATCCCGTGGCGTTGGGGATATCCTGCGGTCTTACTGGTAATGGCTGCTGTAAGTATTTCAATGGTGGTTTATTTTAGGCGGAAAAAGTGGTTGTGAAAA
>JANLHY010000634.1 GCA_024653795.1 Candidatus Brocadiaceae bacterium
TTCCCAATCATATTTTGTCTGCTCAGACTTATCGCCGCACTCCTTTTCCTCCTCTTCCTTGCAGCTTATACAGAGCGTAGTAAATGGAATGGCTTTTAATCGCGCCTTTTTGATTGATCGGCCGCATTGTTCACAAATCCCATAATGACCAGCGCGTATCTTGGCAAGGGCATCATCAATTTGTTTCAACTCCCTGGCATCTTCTTCGGCAACCAACGTCTCCAAATCCCCGTTCGAGACACTGGATGCAATTTCGGCGATATCTGTCAATTTTCTATTATTAGCGTCTCGATATTTTTCAACCCTTTCCTCTACTTCCCGTAATAATATATTCTTTCTAACCAAAAGGAGGCTTTCCATTTGTTTTAACTCTTTTTTCTGCACGAGATCACCATAACCCTTATTACAAAAATTAAATATCTAAATTCCTTACTTCTAAAGAATGTTTCTCGATAAACGCTCTTCTCCTCTGAACGTCTTTCCCTGCCAAAATACTGAAGATTGAATCCGCCTTTGCTGCATCTTCCACCTTCACCCTTAACAATGTTCTTTTGTTAATATCCATCGTGGTCTCTGCAAGTTCCTCTGCGTTCATTTCACCTAAACCTTTATAGCGCTGGATTTCCAGGCCTTTTCTGCCGATCTCGCGTATTTTTGCCAAAACTTCGTTCAGAGAATACGCATATATTTCCACATCTCCCGAAAGCAATTTATATCGTGGTTCCTTACTGCTGTTTCCATTAAAATATTCGTCTATCGACAAACCATAACTTTCTATCATTCTTGTTGTTTTTTCTATTTCCTTGCCTTCGTGGTACTCTATAACTTTTATAACTCCCTCGTCCTTTCCCTGCTCTGCCTCAACAGTATCGTCCTCTTCTAATATCTCCAGTTCCCTTCCCTCTGCCTCTTGTTTCATCTTTATAAATTTTTCCAACTCTTCCTCTGAATAAAGGTACGATATTTCACCCTTATACGTTATTTTATATAAGGGGAGATTCCCGCTCTTTTTATCCCTTAAACCTATAAATTTATCCAGAGATATCCCTTTCTTCCTCAGCATTTTTGTATATTCTTCCATCTGCGCCAGGAGTTGCAGTAATTTCCCCAGTTTTGAATTATCCAGCTTTTCTTTCCCCTTTTTCATGGGGACAAGTTTATCATTCTCAAACTCCATAACTGTATCATCTGTTCCCAGCGTAATTAACTTCTTTTGTAACTCCCTGTCGTCATAAATATATTCCTGTTTTTTGCCTTTTGTTACTTTGTACAAGGGCGGCTGCGCAACATAGATATGTCCCTTATCTATTAATTCTATCATCTGTCTGAAGAAGAACGTCAACAGCAATGTTCTTATATGCGCCCCATCAATATCGGCGTCGGTCATAATAATAACCTTGGAATATCGCAGGTTCGCTACGTTGAACTCTTCTGTCCCAATGCCTGTCCCCAAAGCGCATATCAAAGTCCTGATTTCCTCATTGCCCAGCATCTTATCAATGCGCGCCTTCTCTACGTTCAGGATAACTCCCTTTAATGGTAGAATGGCTTGAAACGTGCGATCCCTTCCCTGCTTCGCTGTGCCCCCTGCAGAGATACCCTCAACGAGGAATATCTCAGAGGTCTCGACGTCCCGGCTGGAACAATCTGCCAGCTTTCCGGGCAGGTTTGCGCTGCTCAGCGCGCCTTTTCTTCGCGTCAGGTCCCTGGCCTTCCGGGCTGCCTCCCTTGCCCTGGCGGCCTCGATCCCCTTATTAATAATAGCCTTTGCTGTCGAAGGGGTTTCCTCACAATAAATTCCAAGTTGTTCATTTATCACCGCCTCAACAAGACCCTGCACCTCGCGGTTGCCCAACTTTGTTTTTTTCTGTCCCTCGAATTGAGGATCGGGTAGTTTGATGCTTATTACGGCCGTAAGCCCTTCTTTGTAATCATCTCCTGTTGGCGCCTTTTCTTCGCTGAGAATCCCTTTGCCCTTTGCATAATTGTTCAACGTCCTCGTAATTGCTGCCCTAAACCCACTGAGGTGGGTGCCGCCTTCTACCGTGTTAATGTTATTTGCAAAGGAGTACACGTTTTCGCTGTAACCGTCATTGTACTGCATGGCAACTTCTACGATGGTTCCATTGGCTTCTTTTTCAAAATAAATTATGTCACGATGAACTACTTCTTTCCCCTCGTTTAGTTCTTTTATAAACGCCTTTATGCCCCCTTCATATTTGAATGCCTCGCTTTTATCTGTCCTTTCATCGGTCAGCGTTATTTTCAATCCCTTGTTTAGAAAGGCGTATTCTCTCAATCTTTTTGCTATTGTTTCAAAACAAAACGTTGTGTCCTCGAATATTTCAGCATCGGGTTTGAATATTACCTTTGTTCCCCTCTTTTTGGTAACCCCGCGCACCTCAACGGGCGACTTTACCTCTCCCTTCTCATACCTCTGAAAATATACATGCTCATCCCTTCTCACCTCCACTTCCGTCCACTCGCTGAGCGCGTTTACAACCGATACACCAACCCCATGCAGACCGCCGGAAATCTTATAGCTCTTATGCTCGAACTTTCCTCCCGCATGCAACATCGTCATAACCACTTCCAGCGCGGACTTCTTTGTCTCTGCATGCGTGTCCACAGGAATACCCCTGCCGTCGTCTATGACTGTTAGACTGCCATCCAAATTTATTTTTACGCTTATGTTTTCACAAAAACCTGCAACAGCTTCATCTACACTATTACAAACTACCTCTTCCACCAGGTGGTGTAAACCTCTGACGGTGGTATCTCCAATGTACATGGCGGGCCTCTTTCTGACAGCCTCTATGCCGCCCAGCACCTTAATTGATGTCGCATCGTATGTATCTTGTTCCAGCGCTAAATTACTTTCTTCTACTTCTACCATTGTAGTATTACCTTCATATAACCATTTCCTTTTAGCCATTCAGCCATTATTTAAATTTAGGTAACTCCTGTCTTAAACCGGATATCCTCAATGTATTTCATACCCATCACGTTATTAATTTTGTGAATTATAGCGTACTTCTCAAAATTAGTCAAATAATGAATCATGGTAGATGATTCCACGTTTACGCGCATAATTCCATTTTTAATCCCTGTAATCTTGGTGCTCTTGTAAATCTCATTACCAACTACCTCGCTCCATACGCTCATCACCTTCTGACAATTTTTATCAATACTCTTTTTCTTTGGAAACGCTTGTTTCAATAGTTGGCCGAGTCTTACAACCTTATTTTTACTATCAAAATATCTTTCCGGAAGTTCTTCCATTATTATTATCACCAAATCTTCTTGACAGGATTTACAGGATAAAACAAAAAAATCTTGTTAATCCTGTCTAACTTTAATCTTTATAATTATCACTTTAACTCTATAGGCATTATCACACTTAATTGTTCGTGGCCTGTTCTAAATAATGCCGCATTGCTATTATCCTTAAGTTCTATGACGATAGTCTCGCTATCAGAAACCTTCAAGGCGTCTAAGACATACTCAGGGTTGAAGCATATTTCTAAATCCGGCCCTTGGTAACTGGCGTCAATCTCCAGTTCCGCTTCTCCTACTTCTGCTGCCTTCGACTGAAGCATCAATTTTCCATCCTTAAAGATAAATTTTACAACATGGTACCCCTCGCTCGTCATAAATGAAGCCATTCTCACTACCGTTATTAACTCATCCCTCTTTACTTCTATTTTCTTGTCGTTATCCTTTGGTACAACGTCCTCATACTTTGGATACTGCCCTTCTATCAATTGAGATATAACCTCACCCCTTTCCCCTAGAAAAAGTATCTGAGACTCCCCAATTCCAACCCGCAGCGTTCCTCTGCTCTCTGTCGAAAAACGTTGCAGAAACGTTAAACACTTCACGGTAGCTATTCCACTCATTGAAATCCCATCTGAATTTTCCACCTTCCGCTTTACCATTGATAATCTATTCCCGTCAGCTGCCGCCATAACTATTTCTTCTTTGTCTATCTTCACAAATACACCACACAGTGTGCTTCTGGCTCTCATCGTTGAAACCGCATGAATAACCTTTCCTATCATATCACCAATAATCCCGCCATCAACTTTAACAAAACTCTTAACGTCTGTGATAGTTATCATGGGAAACTGACTAGAATCTTCACCTGCAATCTTAAAATAACCCTTCCCAGACTTTAAAACACAACTACTACCATCAAAAGATACTAGCACTTCTTCATTGCCTGCCCATTCTCTAAATATATTATTAACACGAGATGCCGGTAAAATAATACTGCCATCCCCTACACTTTCCTTAGCCGAAAGCGTATATTTAACCAAAACTTCCAAATCCGTTGCCGTCAACTCCACCTTTTTATCTCTTACTTCAAATCGTATCCCCTGTAATATGTGTTTAATAGCAGAAGATGGTACTATACCCGAAACTAAATTAAAGCCTTTGTACAACTCATTTCCATTAAAACTTAGGTTCATATTTTATTCCTATATTTATATTATATAACTAAAAGTAATCTCATAGAAGTACTATACAATGTTCATAATTCATTAGTTTATGTGTAACTTTCTTTTAGGTAAAGACATAATGTGTTTATTATAGTGTATGAAATATGTAAATAAATTATGAAAAAAGAATAGACTCTTTTTACGATTTTAAAAAACAGATATCAGAAGCAAAAGTAATTTACATGTTATGAACATATTATCTCTGTAGTTAACTTTCTATTTTTTGTAAAACAAAAAGGAGGTTTTTGTCTTTCTTTAGCAACTTCGTTATTTTTCCATCTGAGTGGATTACTGTGGAGTGGTCACGTCCCCCTACAAATCCTCCTATTTCTGTAAGTGACATATTTGTTAGTTTTCGAGAAAGGTACATCACCTATCTGTCTTGGTAATGCGAGGCTTCGTGTCCTGCTCTTTGACTGAAGTTGAGATATACTTACACTAAACCTGTCTGAAACAGCATGAAGAATTGATTCAATACTTACTGTTTTTTTAATTCCTGTCACTTCACGAATGACCTTTTTTATAAAATCCAATGTAATGGTATTTTTCGTAACCTTTAGTTCCTTGCCCAGACGTATAATTGCGCCTTCGATATCGCGGATATTGCCATGTATGTGTTCCGCAAGATAAGAAGCGAAGTCGTGTGTCAGGTTTATATTCATGAGTGATGCTTTTTTCTCGATAATCGCAACGCGCGTTTCTATCGTGGGACTATCAACGCTGCATAATAACCCCCATTTGAAACGGGAGATGAGCCGGTCCTCCAGGGAGCTTAAAGATTCGGGTGGGCAGTTGCTCGTGATAACAATCTGTTTCCTGGCGTTATAAAGCGCATTAAACGTATGAAAAAATTCCTCCCTGCAGCCTTGCAGGTTTTCAAAGAATTGTATATCGTCGAGCAGAAGCACATCCAGGTTCCTGTAAAGATTTCTGAATTCGTCCCAGTTATTTGATCGTATCGTGGAAATAAAATGGTTCACAAATTGCTCGCACGGTAGGTAAAGAGTTCTTATTGCGCGCTTGGAGAGGAGTAAGTTATTTATGGCATGCAGGAGGTGCGTCTTCCCAAGCCCTGAAGCGCCGTGTATAAAAAGAGGGTTATATGCGAGACCCGGGGACTCAGAAACAGCCACAGCAGCAGCATGCGCCAATCTGTTGCAAGCCCCAACGATGAAATTTTCAAAGCGGTAGTATCCATTCAGAGAATTAATACGCCCTTCGTATGCGGGTAATTCACTGAGGGACGCAGGAGCGCCATTGGAATCGAGGGAGGAAGCCAGTGACTGCTTAAAAAGCTCATCCTCTGCAAGAAAGATCACCTCTCGCGAGGAATGCAACACCCTGTAAACTACGCCTGAGAAAGTGTCCTTATAATTACTGGAAAACCATTCCTTTATGAAATTATTTGGTGTAATAAAGGTAATACTGCTTTCATCAACAGAGGAAATTTTAAGACAAGAGAACCACACATCGAACTGCTGGCCAGGAACAGACTTCCTTAATTCCGCTAATATTTCCGGTAATATGGAGTCAACCTCATTACAGGAAGGCGCTGCCTTGCGTTGTGGAACCTTTAATGTCGCGCTGGATTGTTCTAAATCCATAGGCATGAGTGACGTAATTTTAGAAAAATTCTACAAGAGGAATCCCTAATTTAACGTTCAGGAATTTAAAAGTTGACACAAAGTTACCAAGGCACCAAGAATTTTCTTTGTGTCTTAGTGGCGTAAAAATTCGCCAATCAAGATAGCAAGATGATAACAAGGCTGCAACTAGAAGTCAAACCAAAAAATTAACAGAAAAACCCTGTAACCTTTTAAAATAAACTCAAAATTTTAGCCTGTAGATAATTAAAAAAAATTATAAGTATATGTATATCAAAGACGCATATAAAAAGAAAGGTGGTAAGAAATATTCCTGCCTGGCACTGGTTGAGACGGGAAGAACCCGGAAAGTGCCTCGCCAGAAGATAATCCTTACGCTGGGAAAAGTGGGTGTGCCAAAGGGACAATGGCCGCTCCTGGCAGAGGTGTTCGAGGGGTGTGCGTTGAGAGTTTCTTGCAAGGCTTGAAAAGCCTTGCAAATAGCCGTATTCCAATGGAATAATCAGCTCATGATTCAATTCAGCGAAAAACATGCTGAAGCGGAGGATTGGAAACTTACTACAAAAAAAGAAACATCCCCTGCAAGACAATCTGATACTATAGCACCCACCAGAAAACCAGAAGAGATACAAGAAGCATCAACTTACAAATCACTGCTGTCCGGACGTTTAAATAGCAATTCGTTGTAAGTGATTAAATTTAAAAGAAATACGAGAAAAAAAGATCGTAATCGATTTGAAATTGAAAG
>JANLHY010000635.1 GCA_024653795.1 Candidatus Brocadiaceae bacterium
TTTCAATTTCAAATCGATTACGATCTTTTTTTCTCGTATTTCTTTTAAATTTAATCACTTACAACGAATTGCTATTTAAACGTCCGGACAGCAGTGATGTAATATAGTAAATTTGTGTAATAAGATAAATTTGCATTATAATAATAATATAATATTATTGTAGGGTTGTATTTTCTTTGAGAGCTTGCACATCTTCTAAGTCTTTCCTATCTTAATGAAATGATTAGAGGTGAGGCATTAAATAGGAAAAGTGTAAAAAGAGGAGTGATTTAATTTCTATAGGGAATTGATTATATCTGGACTGCCTAGAAGCGAAACTATTATCCGTCAATTTAGAAATTCTAAAAAGGAGGATACAGAAAAAATATCGCTCGGCCTGTTAATGCGCTAAACAAAAAAGCAATCATAGGCCAAAAGAGTACAAATTCGAGGAAGTGTTTCCTTAGAGTTGTACCCTTAAAAATAAAAGGAGGAGGAGGAAGGAGAAATGGAAAAGGTACAAGCAGAAGAAAGGTTGTTTATGGAGCGAATTGAGAAACTAAATAACTCAGAAGATTTCAAAAGTTTTCGTAACCGTTCTTTACAAAACAAAAAGGGAATAGGAGAAAAATTACTAAAAAATGACTTTGTAACGTTTCGTGCAAGATTTAAAGAAGGGCTAGAAACATATACAGAATTGTTAAAAAAACCTTTTGGTGCGTGATATAAAAAGGCTAAATAGTTTTTTTCATTCTTTCTTAAAAAGAGAAATGGGGTAGTATTTATTTACCCCATTTTCATTTTATTGAGGATAAATAATGACCCAAGAGAATTTGACCGAAACAGTAAAAATTTATTTGCTGATATTCGATGCTTTCAATGAAATTAAACTAATAGCGAGAGAGCCACGTAACTTTCAATTGTCTGTTGCAATTACAATGGATCACTGCTGTCCGGACGTTTAAATAGCAATTCGTTGTAAGTGATTAAATTTAAAAGAAATACGAGAAAAAAAGATCGTAATCGATTTGAAATTGAAAG
>JANLHY010000650.1 GCA_024653795.1 Candidatus Brocadiaceae bacterium
CTGGGGAAGAAAACTGCAGAGGGGGAATCTCAAAAGCGAAATATAGAATCGTGTGTGCGATGTCACTTCCCAATAGGCCACAGCAGTGGAGATGTAAACCTTCCACTGGATGATGAAAAGGGGGGTGTTATCTGCGATTTTTGTCACTCCGTTAGGGCAACTACAGGTATTGGAAATGCGCCTTATATATTAAGTCCCGGCAATGCTGAGGCAATGGAGGGCGGCACGAAGTATGGCCCGTTTAATGATTCTCCCGATACAATCCACAAAAATCAGTATTCCGAGTTACACACACGTTCTGAGTTTTGTGGAGGGTGTCATGATGTGTCACATGCAGGAAACGATCTCCCCATCGAACAGACTTACACTGAGTGGCGTCAAGGTCCTTACAACACCACTGACCCCAAAACAACCGTACACTGTCAGGACTGCCATATGAGGCAGCGACCGGGTTTCCCGTGCACGGGCAGCACAGAGAGACCAGATAACCCTGGCTTTGCATCACCTGAAATCATGGGTGGTAAAAAACGTCCGCATATATGGACGCACTACTTCGTCGGTGGGAGCGTTACTTCTATTTCTCTGCCGCCAAATTCGGAATTACAACCGCAATTGGCCGTTGAGAGATTGAAGAATGCTGCGACCCTGGAGTTATTTGTCGATCCGGCTTCGAAAAAAGGCGATTTATTGAAATTTCAGGTAAACATAAAGAATACGGGGTGTGGACACTATCTACCCACCGGTCTTACCGAGTTGCGGCAAATGTGGCTGGAAATTTCTGTTACCGACGCAGAGGGTAAGCTTGTTTATCAGAATGGGAAAGTGGACGAGAAAGGGGATATTGATTCTCATTCATCCATTTATCATACGGTATTTGGAGACGAAAATGGGAAACCGACACTTCACGTATGGTCAGCGACGCATATCATCTCTGATAATCGTATCCCGCCACAGGGGGAAAAGGAAGAGCATTTTGTTTGTTTAGTCCCGAATGACACTAAGTCTCCGCTGAAGATGAAAGCCGTGTTACACTACCGAAGCGCACCTCAGGATGTAGTAGATGCCCTTTTGGGAGAAAAGTCCATAAAACTCCCCGTTATCGACATGGCAGAGGCATCAATAGATATCAACTTGTGATTTGTTCAATTGTGTTTGTTTAATAAAACAGCTTCGTTATCGTGACACTGTCATGGTTTACTACCCAAACGTTGGTACCATCAAAGATCACTCCCCTTGGATTTAAGCCCACATTATAGGCGCCGAGTACTGTACCGTCACTCGCCCTTATTTTTATTACATTATTACCGCCAGTATTCGCCACCCAGATATTGACACCGTCAAAGGCGATCCCATATGGGCTAATTCCCACGGCATAGGTACCGAGCGCGGTTCCATCGCCCGCTCTTAGCTTTGTTACTTTACCATTGCCATAATTCGTTACCCAAATGTTGACGCCGTCAAAGGCTACCCATTTTGGTATCCAACCTACAGCATAGGTA
>JANLHY010000651.1 GCA_024653795.1 Candidatus Brocadiaceae bacterium
AAGCTTCTTCTGCATCTCAGGGCTTCGCGCATCAGCTATAATGCTGCGGTTGCCTAATGCCCTCGGCCCCCATTCCATCCTGCCCTGAAACCAGCCTATGACATTACCTTCATCAAGCAATTCAGCGGCCTTTTTATATAAGTCATCACCATCATGCCGCTCATAAACTGCCTTATGTTTAACCGCCATAACCTCTATATCAAGTCCTGTATATTCAGGTCCTAAATACGCCCCCTGCATATTGTCCATTTGTCCGGGAAAAGCCCCCTCACCCCCTGCTTGAGACTGCAGGGGCAGGCTCTTACCCTCTCCCACAAGGGGAGAGGTATCTGTTTCTTTTCCCACTTTTGAGAGACAGCATTCTTTCTCTTTCCCCTCCCTTGATGGGAGGGGAGTAAGGGGAGGGTGAATATTTTCATTCATTTTGCGAGCCATATCAAAATACATGTGATAGGCGGAAAGTGCTGCTCCCAGTGCGCCCCCCGCATCTCCAGCAGCAGGTTGTATCCATATATTATCAAAGATGCCTTCTCTCAAAAGCAGGCCATTTGCTACACAATTCAGAGCAACTCCTCCTGCCATGCACAGGTTATTTGAGCCTGCCAGCTTCTTCGCCTCTTTAGCCATCTTTAGAACCACCTCTTCAGTAATCCTTTGAATTGCGAGCGCCATATCGCAATACTCTTGACTTATCTCACCTTCAGGTTTTCTACTGGGAAATCCAAAAAGTCTTTGCCACTTCTTTTCATTTACCATCTTAAACCCTGTGCAATAGTTGAAATATTTCTGATTAAGCCATATTGAACCATCGTCCTTCACATCTATAAGATAGCCGTAGATTAGTTTTATAAATTTGGATACCCTTTCTGATGTCGGATCGCCATAGGGGGCAAGCCCCATTAACTTGTATTCCCCGGAGTTAACCTTAAAGCCGGTGTAGTAAGTAAAGGCAGAATACAACAGCCCCAACGAATGAGGGAAGTGTAGTTCCTTTAGAATTGTTATTTCCTTATCTTTGCCGTGGGCAATTGATGCCGTTGCCCATTCACCTACGCCATCAATGGTCAATATGGCAGAATCCTTAAACGGTGACGGATAAAATGCGCTGGCTGCGTGTGACAAGTGGTGTTCTGTGAATAGAAGGGTTAGTTTTTTTTTATCAATCAGTCCTATCTTTTTAAACTCATTAAATAACAGTTTCTTAAGAAACATCTTTTCTTTTATCCATACAGGAATGGAAGAAAGAAATTGTTTCAAACCCTTTGGAGCAAAGGCATAGTAGGTTTCCAGCAGTCTTTCAAACTTCAATAGCGGTTTATCGTAAAACACCACGGCTGAAAGATCATTGATAGAGACATCAGCGAAATCAAGACAGAAGTTAACTGCGTTGCGCGGAAATGAAGGGTCGTGCTTTTTCCTCGTAAATCTCTCTTCATGGGCAGCCGCAACGATATTGCCATCTTTTATTAACGCTGCCGCACTGTCGTGATAAAATGCTGATATACCTAGTATCTTGATTGATGTCATGTTGTTTGTTTTTTGACAAATTCGAAATTCAAATATCGAAATCCGAAACAAATTCTAATATCAAATGACCGAAACCTGTCCTCGACTTCGATCGGGATCGGGGATTGGAAACGGGGTTTGGAACATTTGAATTTGTGTATCAATTTAATATTTTGAAAAATTAAGCCCTGTTAAGGGCGTACTGTTTGTAGCAATTAATCGTTAATATATGATCAGCTCCGTAGGAGCGACCTGTATATGATTGATATGCAAACAGGTCGCTCCTACGGAGCTGATATCTGTTATGTCATCTTATCTCGCTACAAACAGGTTACTCCTGACGGAGCTCATGCTTGTCCTCGTGAAAACGGGGAATTGATAAATTTTTCAAAAGACTAAATTGATACAAAAAATCGTAATTCGTAAATCGTTCGACTGAGCTCACGACGAAGTCTAAAATCGTAAATTCCCATCAAAGAACTCTTCCGACTCGTTCGGGTTA
>JANLHY010000661.1 GCA_024653795.1 Candidatus Brocadiaceae bacterium
TGGAAATGAAACAAGTATACAATTTGAAGGTGGACAAACTCCGCTCTTTCGTCGCTTGCCAAAGAGGGGATTCAATAATCCGTTTAAAAAAGAATATAGTATAGTTAATGTTAAAGACATTGCACGGTTTGATAAGGGTGCTAATGTAAACCCGGAAAAGTTAATGGATGCCGGGCTTATAAAAAAGGTATTAAACGGTGTAAAAGTACTTGGTGACGGTGAAATTAAAATACCTTTAACTGTGAGTGCGCATAAATTCAGCAAAGTTGCGATAGAAAAGATTAAAGCAGCGGGCGGAGAAATAAAGGTCTTATCATGATCGAACAATTTGGAAATATTTTTCGAATACCGGAATTACGTAAAAAAGTACTAATAACCCTTGGTCTAATTGCTTTATGCCGCATTGGGGTTTATATACCAATTCCTGGAATCGATACAACAGTACTAAAATCATACTTCCACCAATTTACGCAAACTGGCGTTGGACAGTTATTAGGATTGGTTGATATGTTTGCTGGTGGCGCTTTGTCTTCAGGTGCAATTTTTGGCTTAGGGGTTATGCCCTACATCAGCGCCTCCATCATTTTCCAATTGCTCGTAGGTGTAGTCCCGTATCTTGAAAAATTACAGAAAGAAGGAGACGTAGGAAGGAAAAAAATTAATCAATATACGAGGCTTGCAACGGTAGGGTTATGCCTATTTCAGGCGTTTGTCATGACGCGAACGCTTTATACGGTAGAATTTAATGGTGTGCCTGTTATCCCGGTCTACTTGCAAGGTGTCGGATTCCAAATGATGGCGGCTCTTCTCTTAACAACAGGAACTATGACCCTGATGTGGATTGGAGAACAAATTGAAGAACATGGTATTGGCAGTGGGATATCAATAGTAATTATGGTTGGTATTATTGAACGGTTACCTTGGGCATTCTCCCAGGTAATACAGAACTTTACCTTTTCTGTTACTCCTGCTGAACATCAGATCGGTATTGTGAAATTAATCGTTCTGCTAGGTATGTTTCTTGCCATTGTCGGGGGGGTTGTCTATATTACCCAGGGGCAAAGACGAATACCAGTCCAGCAGGCTAAACACACTCGGGGAAGAAAGGTATACGGTGGACAAAGACATTTCTTGCCGCTTCGAGTGAATCAGGCAGGCGTAATGCCCATTATTTTTGCGCAATCTTTGTTAATATTCCCTGCTGCTATTATGCAAGGCATTCAGGTAAGGTTTGAACCAGGAAGTTTTGGATATTGGATTACCTCGCGTTTGTCTGAAGTTTTGCAAGGCGGTGTAATTTATGTTATGCTTTATATACTTCTCATAACGTTTTTCTGTTATTTTTGGACGGCCATACAATTTAATCCGAAAGAAATGTCAAATAATATGAAGGACTATGGAAGTTTTATTCCGGGAATCAGACCAGGTCATAGGACTGCAGAATATTTAGAAAGTATCATGGGTAGGATTACATTGGCGGGTGCTTCGTTTTTGGCATTGATAGCTATTTTACCGATGCTGGTGGCAGGTGGCTTTGAACTTAATCGCGCAATAGCGAGTTTCTACGGTGGAACAGGCTTGCTTATTATTGTTGGTGTGGCACTTGATATGGTCCAGAGAATAGAGTCCCATATGATTATGAGGCAATACAGCGGGTTTTTGAGCGGTGGAACCCGAATAAGAGGAAGAATGGGATGATGATTGTGTTTCTTGGACCTCCAGGAGCAGGCAAAGGAACCCAAGCAGAAACGATTAGTAAGGGAAAAAAGATTCCGCATATATCTTCTGGAAATTTACTAAGAGAAGCAGTTGAAGCTGGTACAGAGACAGGGATAAAGGCACGGTATTACATAGAAAAGGGGCTTTTGGTTCCTGACCAAATAGTTGTCGATATCATCAAAGACCGCATATTAAAAAATGATTGCAAGGCAGGTTTTGTTTTAGATGGTTTTCCGAGGACGCTTTCCCAGGCAAAAGTACTAGACGAGATGCTAAGAAATCTC
>JANLHY010000672.1 GCA_024653795.1 Candidatus Brocadiaceae bacterium
GCTAATGCCTCAACAGGAGAGACGTCTTGATATTGGCTAATTTGCTCAAATTCCTGATGACGATATATGGCATTGTCATCAATATCCATCTTTGCGTCGAGTGCGCATAGCTCATTACCCATGGTAACTACCAAAGGATTAATTTCCAATAATAAGCAATCGTTATTCACAAAGGCGCTAAAAAGATTTGCGATAAGGTTGTTGCGTCTTGCTGATGATATTCCTGATATGCCTAACTTTGAGGCAATGCGGCGTATCTGGAATGGATGAACCCCAAAAAATATATCAATCGGTTCCTTGATAATTGAATCAGGTGATTTTTTGGCAACTTCTTCTATCTCTACTCCTCCCTCTGCGCTGGCAATCAGCATTGGTGTTTGAAGGGAGCGGTCAATGGTTATGGCGAGGTATAGTTCCTTTTTAATTGAAAGGGCTTCTTCGATGAGGACATATTTAATTTCGATGCCTTTTTGGCTGGTTTGGCGTGTTACAAGATGGGTACCGAGCATGCCGGCTGCGCATGACTGGGCTTCTGCAGGTGTATTGGCAAACTGGATACCGCCGCCTTTTCCCCTGCCGCCTGCAAGGACCTGTGCCTTTACGACACAACGATTGCTGCCAATTTCCTGGAAGATTTTTGGGGCGTCATTACTCTGAGAAACGGCTCTGCCACGAGGGACACAAACACCGTATTTTTCTAGAATATCTTTTGCTTGAAATTCATAGAGCTTCAATGTTTATTTCAGTTTATCGGATTTAATAAACTTCCCAAGATGGATGCGCGCTTGTTCGACCATTTCTCCATCGGAGATAGAAGTAATACGTCCTTCGATGTATTGTTTATCCACCCATTCCCTGATCTTTGTTATTCCTTCATGGTGTTTGGGTATCTGTTCGTTTCCTTCAAGTCCGAAACAGATATTAATCCACTGTGCAATCCCGGCTGCGCCTGATTTGTCAGATACGGAAACACCAATTGGCCTGTTTAAAAGTTTTTTGGTATTAAAGATGTTGTAAATTTCTTCGTTTTTTAACAAACCGTCAGAATGGATACCGGCGCGGGTAACGTTGAATTCTGAGCCAACTAAAGGCTGTGTTGGAGGGATGGTATACCCGATCTCGTTTCTATAATAATCGGCAATTTCCGTAATTACGGTGGTATCGATGAATTCGTCTTCACCTCGCAATGCCATGTATTCGATTACAAGCGCCTCTATGGGCGTGTTTCCTGTGCGTTCTCCCAAACCTAACAGTGTGCCATTAATAGCGCTGCATCCGTACAGCCATGCTGAAGTGGCATTGCTTACCGCTAAATAGAAATCGTTGTGGCCATGCCATTCAAGATACTCAGAAGGTACCCCGGCAAAATTGTTCAGCCCGTAAATAATACCGGGCACACTGCGTGGATTAGCTGCACCGGGGTAGCTGACCCCCAATCCCATAGTATCGCAGGCACGGATCTTTACGGGGATATTACTTTCCTTGGATAACCGCATGAGTTCCTTGGCAAAGGGAACCACAAAACCGTAAATGTCAGCCCTGGTAATATCCTCAAAATGGCAACGGGGAATAATACCCTCTTCCAGGGCAGCGCTTACAATATCCAGGTACATGTCCATTGCCTGTTTTCTGGTTTTATTTAATTTTAAATAAATATGGTAATCCGAGGCAGAGCAGAGAATCCCAGTCTCTCTGAGCCCCATCTCCTTGACCAGCTTGAAATCGCTCTTTACCGCCCTGATCCATCCGGTAACTTCCGGGTATTTATAGCCTCGCTCAAGGCATTTTCTGACCGCTTCCTGATCCTTTTCATTATACAGGAAAAACTCACACTGACGGATAAGACCCTTTTTGCCCCCAAGTTTGTGAATCAGGTCGTAGAGGTCTACTATCTGTTTGACCGTGTAAGGAGGACGGGATTGCTGTCCATCCCTGAAGGTTGTATCCGTAAGCCATATTTCATCGGGCATGTTCATCGGATTGAGCCGGTAATTGAATGGTATTTTTGGTATTTTATCATAGGGGAAGACATCCCGAAAGAGATTGGGTTCTGTCGTATCCTGCAATTGAAAGATGTACTCTTCGGGTTCTAACGTGTTGCGGCGTTTATTAAATCGAAGCATATTTAATTTCCCCTTAATTTAATAAATAATATATAAATATTTTTTATTCATCAAGATAAAGTAACCAGCGTGGGATTAAATTTGATTCTATATACAATATTTTTGCAAGTCAAGCGAAATGATAGAAAATTATTATTGACAATATTGAGAAAATTTGGGATATTATCTAAACTTTTTAAACGTACAGAATTTCAATGTAGGGGTTGAAAATCTTAAACCCTTACATAAATACCAAATCATAAATTTAAAATACCTTTGTTCAGTTTGGGAGGAAGATATGGCATTAAAAGCTGGTAGTTACCATTTAACATCGAATTCGGGGAAATTATCTGTCTATACTTTTAAAGAAGGATTTCTCAGTGTAATAGCTCACGACCTGTTGATTGATGTGGCGAATTTTACCATTAAACTAAACGTTTCAGATGCCAGTGTTCAGTCCGCAAGCATAGAAGCAGAAATTCTGGCAAATTCACTAAAAGTAGTATGCGCTATGAAAGATGGACAACAGAATCATGGTGCCCTCAAGGAAAAAGACAAGGCAGATATTGAAGAAGCTACTTTCAAGGACGTATTACACCCTTCTAAATATCCCACCATTAACTTCCGCTCTTCCAATATCCAGGAAAAGGA
>JANLHY010000688.1 GCA_024653795.1 Candidatus Brocadiaceae bacterium
GGTAATCTTTTTCTGATAATCTTGAAGATGTAATGTATTGCTGGTATTCCGAATTAGGGCCTGGATGTGAACATCCCTTTCAAAGAGTCTTTTGGCTACGTAATGGCCCAAAAAACCAGTTAAACCAGTGATGGCAATTTTCATGTTTTATCTTTCACAAAAAGATTAAGGAGAATTGGAGAATTCTATAAAACTTTTTCCAACTCTACTCTCCTTACATCAATTGCAAAATCAGTAAATAAAAAAGGTTATCTATTATTTTTTTTGAAGAGTTGGTGGAGACGAGGGGAATCGAACCCCCGGCCTTCTCGTTGCGAACGAGACGCTCTCCCGGACTGAGCTACGTCCCCACATAAATATAATTATATATTTCATATTCGAAATTTCAAAGCTTTTTTGTTTCAAATTTTTGTGTTGACATACCTTAAAACCTTTGCTAACCTACCTGAGATTTTTAGAAGCTTACACCTTTCCTTGAAAATTATTTTCCAGACAAACCATTAAAGAAGATGGTTGGTTCAGCTCCATACGACTATGATATACTTTTCACTAACAATAAATCTTATCCTGATTATCTTCCTGAGCCTTGCGATATATGGATTGTGGATAAAGTATGCAAAAACCAATTTAATCAGAGGATTTCTCTTGCCTGGCACGATTGTTCACGAACTGAGTCATGCGTTGATGTGTCTTATCACGGGAACAACGATTAAAGAATTAAATTTATTTTCACCTAGCAATACGGGGATCAAATACGATAAACCAAGGATTCGATTTGTATTTGACTTCATCATTGTTTCAGCCCCTATTTTTGGTTGTGCCTTTCTTATTTTTTTAATAACAAAGTTGCTCTCTAACCCAATCCATTTTAACAGCAGCTTCCATGAATCGCATTTTACCTTCGGGGGATTTTTTGTTTTACTACGGCATATAGCTGATGCGGTGTGGATTACTTTCAATACCCTTCTAAACCAACTCCATTTAGGAGAGATACGCCATATTATCTTTTTACTGGCTATCATTATTTTTACTGTTTCTATGTCACCGCAAAAGCAGGATATCAAGCACCTTATTCTTGGATTCATCCTCCTTTCCTTCATTTTCTTCTTTCTTGAAAATATTAATGTGCATTTATTAAGGTATGGCTGGTGGAATTTCTGTATAGAGGAATTCTGGCTAATTACTATCCTTGCGATATCTGTCCTTGTGCCTTTACTTTTAATAACCTTGATTATCATGGGTTTTACGAAAGGATATATGCTGGCATTTGGGCAAAAAGGCAAAAGTAAAGGCAGTGGTAAAGAGGATAGTAAAGAACGCTAATAAAGGTGCTCGTAAATAATCCAGAAATAATTTTTTTTGATTGTTTTTTTACATCGATCGGTTATGTGTACGTCGCAAAAAGTGCACAAGGAATTTGCCGAATCTCATTCCCTTACGCCACAGACGAAGATTTCTCCCAGTCAGTTTTAAAAGATACATTCCCTTGCTCAAAGCATGTCGAGGCAAATATCAAAGTACAGAGAAATAACGCGGCTCTAAAATGCGAAATAGCCATTTTGAAACAATATTTTCAAGGTAAACAGGTAGACTTTGATTTTCCTCTGGACTTGAGCAGCGGTACAACATTCCAAAAAATGGTATGGGAGAAATTGCGGGAAATTCCGTATGGTGAAAGCCGTTCCTATAAGTGGGTTGCCGAACAGATTAAGCATCCCCTTGCTGCCAGGGCTGTTGGCATGGCAAATAATAAAAACCCCTTGCCGCCCGTCATCCCCTGCCATCGTGTCATTGGTTCTAATGGTTCACTAACCGGATACGCCTCCGGGCTTCATATCAAAAAATATTTAATAGAAATGGAAAAACGAATACTCTCCAGAACGAAATGATACTTGAAGCACGGGAGTTTATCTCCATAAGCGCTAAGTTGTATTTGCTATTATTTTATCAAGTTTGGATAGTGCTATTATGAGGATTCCAAAATCGAATATCGAACAAGGAATAATGAATGTCGAAGTATGAGAGAATATTTGATCTTGAAGAACGCTTAATAGATTTTGCCGTTAGAATTATTCGTACAGCTGAATCCTTGCCAAAAACCAAGGCGGGAAATCACATTGCTGGACAACTCATTCGCTGCGGTACATCACCCGCCCCCAATTATGGTGAAGCTCAAAGCGCAGAATCTTGTTCTGACTTTATACACAAGATGAAAGTCTCCCTTAAGGAGTTACGTGAAACAAGGATATGGTTATTGATGATTGTAAAAGCCAATCTCATAAAGCCGACGTCAAAGCTTGAACCCCTGATTAATGAGAATAATGAGCTTATTTCAATTTTTGTAACAAGCGTAAAAACCGCGAAACAAAAGGAGGACAAGAAAACCTCATAATTCGAAATTCCTTTTTCGATATTCGATATTCGTCGTGTTGCCTTGTCAGAGCCCATGTAGGATGGGTTAAACAAAGTGAACCCATCAATCACTAGGCAATACCGCAAAGTCTTATTTCACATCAAATAAATACAACAAGAATCGTTATTATATTTTCTGCAATTCCAGTAAATCAGGTCTAACCCTGGTAAGCATACTGAGTGTTGCAATGGTAATAAACCCTTCGCCAATGCCAATAATGGCATGAATGCCTGCCATGGCTGGTAAAACAATCTTTAATGGGGCTGTGCCTGAAATGCTTAATTCTACTGCGCAACAGGTTGCCGATAACACAAGAGAACACCACGCCGATGTGAAACTTCCGATAAAAAGGCCTTTTTTACCCTGAACAAAAAATTGGATAATGGTGTTTATGTAATATCCGAAAAATCCACCCACAACACCCATATTGAAGATATTGGCGCCCAGCGCCGTAAGACCGCCATCCTGGAATATCAGGCATTGGACGGTAAGCACTGTCGTCATTATGAGCACGGATGCCCATGGGCCAAGAAGAATAGCGATGAGGGTAGCGCCCATGAAATGGCCGCTCGTCCCTCCGCCAACAGGAAAATTAAACATCTGCGCAGCAAAGACAAAGGCAGCCATGACCCCCAGGAGTGGGATGTGTTTTTCCGATATCTTCTTGTTTGCCGTTCGAACGGCAGCGCCGATGAACAGGGCAGAAATACCACCCATCCCGATCCACGTCTTTGTGTCGAGAAACCCGTCAGGGATATGCACTGAAAAACCTCTCTTTGTTGTTTTTTTATTTCACCACAGTAGAATAAATAAATAATTCACAGTGAATATATAGCAAAATAGAGAAAGAGATACAATAAAAACTTGCTGTTTGCAATAACACCTAAAACCCAATCCCTTTTGATCGTTCCATTTGACTCCATCTGGAGAGATGTCCTGGTTTTTCTGCAAAACGAGTTGACTCGTATGTTTGGCATTGACGTAGAGATTGCCAGCGAGGAACCTATCCCACAATATGCTTTTAATCCAAAGAGGAACCAATACCACTCTACAAAGATACATACATTTTTCAAATGCCCTCAAAGATACCGATATAAAAGGACCGGATTTCTGTCCACGATGCAAATTAAAACTCAGGTGAAAGAGAACTAAAATCGGACACAGATTACGCAGATTAAACAGATTTAAAATCTTTGTCAAAAAAACAAGGTTTTATGAAATGTTGGAAGATTTAAAAGAAAAAATAACAAGGAATGACCCCAGCTTTTGCTCCTTCTGTGCTGATTCAGGCTTGCAGCCTGGACTAAAACATTTCGGTTCAATCGAGGACGAATGAACCGGCAAAGCGACTGAAAACTTAACCTTAAAATTCCTGAACATCTAGCCAAAGAGGTCACAGAAAATATTTTCATCTGTGTCCTCAATGGCTATTTAATTTCTTTAAAAGGATCATGCCAAACCTCATTGAAGATAGGTCTCTCAGAGATAAGGTTTATTTTATTTGTATGTTAATCGGACTGGTCAAATCCAGGAGATGCAGAATCTCCTGCGGCCTTTTGATCAGTGCCCGTGCGCCATTTTCCAGCAACTCCTTTTCCGTCCGAAAACCCCAGAGTGCTCCCACCGGATACATACCGGCCGTTACGGCAGTCTTCATGTCAATAGCAGTATCTCCAAGGTAAATGAAATGCGAAGGAATAACATTCAGACATCTGGCTATTTCCATTGCACCGGCCGGGTCTGGCTTTAGAGGCAGTGAGTTGCGCTGGCCCAGAACCATATCAAAGTTCCACTTCGGAAGAAATTCGGTTACACACCGTTTTGTGAATTCGTCAGGTTTATTGGAAAGAACCGCCATTTTCAGGCCGCCTGCCGTCAATGCGTCAAGCATCTCTGCCACGCCATCGTAAGGCATTGTTTTGACGTTCCAGCCTTTGCCATATTCTTCGCGGAATGTCTGAACACAGACACCGATCGTGTCAACGTCCCGCTTATTTTCTGGCAGGGCGCGTTTCATGAGTACAGTAGCCCCGTCACCGACAAAATAACGGTAAGTGTCAAGTGTGTGAGTAGGGAAGCCAAGCCTTTCAAGGACACGGTTTGTTGCATTACTCAGATCTTCCAGCGTATCAAGCAACGTGCCGTCAAGATCAAAAAGAATTGCTTCAAAGCACATAAAGAAAATTTTTCAACCAATAATTTACAATATTTGTAACAATAAAGTGTGGTAGGGGTAGAAAGTCTTCTGCCCCTGCAAAGCTGTAATTTCCACTTGCGATTAAAAGATAGAGGATTACAATGTATCATTATCATAAAATTTTTGAAAATGATATGCAAATGTATTTAAACGTATGGAGATGGAATTATAATTGTGGTATATAAGGAAAGGAGAATTTATGAAGAAGGCTAAATCTGAAGAACTGCGTCCAGAGTACCGCCGTGAAGACCTTGGCCCGGGTGTTCGAGGCAAATATTTTGAATCTTATCAAAAGGGGACTAACCTTGTACTTCTGAGCCCTGATGTAGCTAAAGCATTCCCCACAGAAGAAGCTGTTAATGATGCCCTACGATCTCTAATTGAATTGGCACAGAAATCTATCGGACTAACCGAACGTGCTAAAAAGCAGCACTCCGTTTAGCACGAGAGTTAGCCAGACGCACTGCGCACATTAGGCAGGTAATGCCAATAAAATGACTTAGGGGGTAACAGGGACACATCCTATTTCAAAATGATATACATAATAAACCATGCCAATCATGCCGACAATAGCAAGGATAGTAGCAACAGAATATCTCCACCACATAGTACAGCGAGGTAACAACGGGGTAAAAGTTTTTGAAGATAAGGAAGACTTCAAAAAATACTTGTCCCTTCTCGAAAGATATTCTCCAGAGAAAGACGTAGTGGAGTAAGGATGGGTTAAACGAAGTGAACCCATCAAAGCCGTTCAATCGGCTCAGAACGTTTAAACCGGTTGTTGGGTGCGCTCTGCTTCACCCAACCTACAAGACTACAGGAAGTTTATTGCAGGAGATGAAGACAAAGTGGATTTAGATGTTATCAGAAAGCAGACAAGATTAGGCAAGCCTTTTGGGGATAGATAATTTCTAAGAAATTAGGTTACAAGTTAAGCTTTAGTGTCTAAAGGTAGACCAAAAAAGGGATGTGTCCCTAAATAAATAACACACTAAATAACATTTCCAAAAACTTTATTTATACTCCCAGGCGTTTATCCTGCTCCAATATTTTCTTAAATTCCCCGGCAGTCATCGGTTTGCCGAACAGATACCCCTGCGCCTCGTCGCATCCAAGCGAGCGCAAGAATTCCAACTGCGCCGCCGTCTCCACCCCCTCGGCGACTACCTTGAGTTTCAAGCCCTTCGACATGGATATAATCGCCGTTACAATCGCCGCATCGTTCGGGTCAGTCACGATGTCTTGCACAAAGGACCTGTCTATCTTGAGGGCGTGAATCGGGAACGTCTTGAGATAGCTCAAAGAAGAATAGCCAGTGCCTAAATCGTCAATAACGAAATGAACGCCGAGGCCAACCAGCCTCTTCATCATGTAATTAGCAGCCTCTACGTTCTTCATAGCAGTGCTTTCGGTAACTTCCAGCTCCAGGAAACGAGGGTCCATGCCAGTCTCTTTCAGCGCCAGCGCCACCATTTCTACCAGATTTTCCTGCTGGAACTGGCGCGCTGAAAGGTTTACGGCCACCGACAGGGGCGGAAGACCGGCGCCCTGCAATGCCCTGTTCTGCGCGCATGCGGCGCGCAGCGCCCATTCACCAATGGGCACAATCAGCCCGGTGCGCTCCGCCATGCCAATAAACTCCGCCGGATTGACCAGCCCCTGTTCAGGATGCTGCCAGCGCAGCAGCGCCTCCGAACTGACGATTCGGCCGGTCTTGACGTCCACCACCGGCTGGTAGTAGACTATGAATTCCTCACGCTCCAGCGCATGGTGCAGACTGCTTTCCATCTCCAACTGCTCAACGGTTCTGGTGTGGAGGGCAGGGGTAAAGAACTGGTAGTTATTTCTGCCCCGTTCCTTGGCGTGGTACATGGCAGTATCGGCGTTCTTCAACAGAGCCTCGGCGCCTTCGCCGTCAGCGGGGTGAATGGCAATGCCTATGCTGACGGTGATATTGAGTTCATGACCGCCCAGCGTCAACGGCTTTTTGACGGCTTCAAGAATTTTTTGGGCAATCCCGGCAGCGTCTTCCGTCTGAACCATTCCCGGCAGTAACAGCGTAAATTCATCGCTCCCCAGACGGGTAACGGTATCTTCTTTACGTACAGAGTCCGTCATCCTCCTTGCAACGGTCTTCAGCAACTGGTCTCCTATAGAGTGTCCCAGCGCGTCATTGATGTCCTTGAACTTGTCCAGGTCGAGAAACAGCACTGCCAGCATCTCCTTTGTATGCTGCGCATGGGCCAGCGCCAGCGAGAGACGGTCATTATAGAGCGCCCTGTTGGGCAGGCCGGTCAGGGCATCGTAATAGGCCAACTGGTGGATTCTCTCCTCTGCCTGCCTGCGCTCGGTGATGTCTTCCGCAATCCCAATGAAATTGGTTATATCCCCCACAGTGTTTTTAATGGGTGATATAGTTACGTATTCCCAGTAGAGTTCGCCGTTCTTCTTCTTGTTATGAAATTCACCGCTCCACTCCTTGTCAGATGTTATTGCCTCCCATAGTTGCCTGTATACTTCAGCCGGTGTCTCGCCTGATTTTGATATACGTGGATTCTTTCCTATGACTTCATTTGCAAAATAACCTGTTAGTTTTGTAAATTTTGGATTTACGTATTCAATGTTGCCTTTGGTGTCTGTAATTATCACCACACTTGGACTCTGTTCAACAGCCTGTGACAGTTTGCGAAGGTGTTCTTCCGTCTTTTTCCGTGTAAGAAACAAAGCGATATGTTTACTAAAAGCGCCCATCATATCAAGTAACTCTTCATCAGGCTGTTGTATCTCATGACTGAAAAATTCAATAACACCGAGCACATTATTTCCACTCGTAATCGGGAAACCGAATGCGCCATGAAGACCTTCTTTGTTTGCTATTGTAGCCCTGGAAAAATTAGGATCGGTAACAACATTTCCAATCCATGCTGGTTTTGCGCTTGCCCAGACACGACCAGGCAATCCTATACCCGGTGAAAATGTGATTTGCCTGGAGATCGCTTCAAATTCAGGATATTCCCGGAACGGTGTATGCCAGATGTCAACACACTTTAATACACGAGCTTGCACGTCGTATACCCATATTCCACTAAGGTCCCACCCCAGACACTCACAAATGGATTGTAATATTCTCCCTGAGGTCTCACTAATTTTGTTAGACTCTGCTAATGCACGAGTTATATCATATTGTGCATCCAGTCTTCGTTTAATCAGCCTGCGCTCGGTGATATCTTCCGCAATCCCAATGAAATGGGTTATATCACCCGCAGCGTTTCTAGTGGGCGAAATAAATGCGGACTCCCAGTAGAGATCGCCGTTCTTCTTCTTGTTGCAAAATTCTCCCCGCCACTCGCTGCCGGAGGTAATGGTCTCCCACAAGTGTTTGTACACTTCGGGCGGTGTTTTGCCAGCGTTCAGGATGCGCGGATTCTTTCCAATTGCCTCTTCGCGGGTGTAGCCGGTTAGCAGGGTGAACCTGGGGTTGACATATTCAATATTGCCTTGAGCGTCCGTAATCAAAACCACGTTAGGGCTTTGCTCAACGATAAGAGATATTTTGCGGAGTTCCAACTCTCTCAACTCGCGCCCGGTTATTTCCTGCTCAAGTCCATAGGCCATGGTATTGAAGCTCTTTGACAGGTCTCCTATCTCATCCCGGCGGGTTGTCTCTATCCTGGTTTTAAGGTCTCCCCCTGCAAATCTCATATTCGCATCCGTCAGTCTCCTGATAGGTCTTGACACCGAAGCGGCAAAGATAATCCCAACACCGAAGATTACAGCAGCACAGATACCCCCCACTATTCCTGTAACTATACCCAGCCACCTCAGGGAAGCAAATGCCTCTGCCTTGTCTATCTCCGCCAGGAGCGTCCACCCGTACTCGGGAATATATGCCGAGGCGCCAACAACCGATATATTCCTGTAATCAGGATAAACACCCGCCATATCCTCACCGCGCGCCACGGCCATGCGCACCGGCTCCGTATCCACTACCACCTCAAACGGCGCGTTTTCTATAAACCTCGAATCGGTGATCATCTGCTTATCTTTATTGACTATATATATCTCCCCCGTCTTCCCCAGACCCGTGCGCTGGGTCGTAACCTTGTTCAGGAAAGTCACGTCGTAGTGGTTGATTAAGACGCCTATTGTTTTAACACCTCTTCTTGAGGTAAGGGGCGCAGAGATGCTTATGGTCTTTGCATCCAGGTAAGTAGGGTGGTAAGACTGACTAACATAGGGATTAATGTAAGCTGCGTGTATGGCTCTCTTATATATCTCCTGGTCGGATACATCTCTTCCAATCATTGTTTTATTGGTTGACGCCGCGACCTTACCGTCCATGTCCACAACCTCTATTGCCATAACATATGTGTCCAGAGACATCTTCATTGATAGGTGTCTGTTCAGGGCAGTAACATTATCTTGCCTGAGAGATTTTTCGCGATTAATCTTCTCAAGGCTGCTCCTTATAAACCCGTCGGAGCTGAAGTCAATGGTACGCCCTTTCTTTGCCTCCAGGAATTCCAGGACGTGCGCCTTTCTGGACTCTGCGACTGCCGTCAAATCCTGTATTATCTGCCGCTTCAGGGCATTCCTGGCATTGAAGTAAGATATCGTCGTTATTATGGCAATAGGTATGAGTGAAATGCAGAGTACGAATATAAGCAGTTTAGCCTTTAACGAGTAGGAAATCCCCATTTTAGAGGCTCTCTCGTAAGTGCTTGTGTGTACGCCACTTATGTGGCGTACACACAAGCACTTACGAGAGAGCCTCTAAAATGGGGATTTCCTACTCGTTAAAGGCTAAACTGCTTATATTCGTACTC